>JABLXR010000011.1 GCA_013178015.1 Anaerolineae bacterium | reverse complement strand
CCGCCGTACCCCAGTAGGCGGTGGGCACGAAGCGCAGGGCTCCCAGTAGGAGCACCGGAGGGCGTCTTATGATGGTCCCGTAGCCGGACAGGCTCTGGGCCGAGTTGAGGCCGTGGGCCTGGCCTCGGGTGTCGGGCATGAAGAGGACGCCTGCCAGGAACACCATCGTGCCCAGCGCCGCCCCGGCCAGCCCCAGGACGCGGAAGCCGTGCCCCTCGAGGATCAGCCCGGAGAGGGAGTTGCCGGCGGCCCCGCCGAGGGTGGGACCGGTGAAGATGAGGGCCGCCGCCAGCCCCAGGTAGTGGGGCGGGACAGTGGCCAGGGTGTATGAATCGGCCCCCAGGTAGTAGGCACCGCCGGCGAACCCGGCGTAGACACTCAGCCCCAACAGAGCCACTGGCGAGCCGGTCAGGAACACCAGGCTGACCACCGGCAGGCCCGACAGCCCCAGCAGCACCACGCGCCTCTGGCCCAACGCGTCGCTCAGGGCACCACTGACGAAGGCGGCCACCCCGGCGGAGAGCAGCCGCGCCGACACCAGCAGGGAGGCGAAATCCGGCGCGCGCCCCAGGACGTCCTCATTGTAGACCGGCAGGAGGCTGCGGCCGGGAGCGGCCGAAAGGTCTCCGAAGAAGAACAGGGCCAGCAGGATGGCGAACGGCCGCAGCCAAGCTGATTGCGTCTGGGCGAACTCAAGCAGTCGGCGCGCCCGCCCGCCGAGGGCGCGACTCATCACCCTATCCTGCATTGCTGGCCTGCATGTTGCCTTTGGCTCTATTGAGGCGGCTGCAACTCGTACCAGAAGTCCGCCAGGAAGCCCTGAGCATCCACCTGGAAGACCTGCTCAATGATCTCGGGCTCGCCCTCGGTACAACGCCAGGAGTAGACGGTAGCCCGCCCGGTCACGGCGGCGGGGATGAACTCCGAGTCTGGTTCCTCTTGGCAGTACTTGATCATCGCCTCGGTGGGAGTCCGGCTGGTGTCGGCCTTCTCCTGGCAGGGCAAGTTCGCCCCTACGGTGCAGGCGTAGACCATGCCGTCCATGCAGCGCCACAATGAATTCTGGGCGATGGGTGGGGGTGGAGTCCCCGTCAACCCCAGCGCGGACTGGAGGCCTTGGGCCACGGAATCTGGGACCTCAGGACCGGTGTAGCGCTCATCTGGTGCGTCAATGGTACCCACCGCGGCGCAATACTCGAACGGATCGGTGAAGGTAACCTCGGCGGCTGCGGTGGGCTGCCCTGTGTGTAGGGTAGCGCTGGCTTCACCCGCCGCCGGGGCGGGCGTCGCCGCGCACGCCGACAGGGCCAGTGCCGCTACCAGTGCGGCAAGTGTCAGTAGGCAACGGTGGTTCCTCATATTGACCTTCCTCGGGCGGACCGCTCTTGCATGGCCCATGCTCATGACTGACGGCTAGCTCCGTCCACAGACGGACCTGCGCGCAGAGAAGCTACCGCCTGAACGGTTCCCCGTCAACCGGGCGGCGAGCGATCGCGTCTCAGGCTTCCGTCCGCACGAACCACTGAGCAGAGAGCGTGCCCGCGCACTCCCCAGTCCCCTACGCTGAAGGCGCCGTCCTCGCATCATGCTTCCTCCCCGTCATGCAATACCTTTCCGCATGACGCTTGAGGAAGCGAGCTGTCTCTAGACAGACGTCGCCCTCATCGTGGGCAATGTGGCAGGATCGGAATCCTGAGCTGTGGTATGCTGGGGCCTGGTGAGGCCAACCACAAGAAGAGAAGAGCTGGCTAGTGGAGCACCATACCTGATCTGTAGGATAGGAGGTGGCTTCAGACAGTATCAACATTAGCCTGGCCGAGCCGGGCTGGGCTGCTCTTCGCGGCCGCTGGGGGCACAGTGGCCCGCGATCTACCGGTGGGGTGAGACACGCTGGAGTCACTCCCGTGCGAGACGAACAGGCGCATCTGGAACGGCGACCGTCACGCCCGGGGCGACGAGGTTGGCGACGACCTTCTGCCCTACGCGGCTGCTGCCGGAGGATCATATGTACGTGACTCTGCTGTTCGACGTCGAGGACCTGGTGGATCCGCGCAGCGACGACGTTGTCCTCCGGGTCGCCGACATCTTCACTCAGGAGGACGCTCCTGGCACGATGATGATCGTGGGAGAGAAGGCACGCCTATGGGAGCGACGAGGCCGGCGCGACCTGATCGAGGCCATGCGGCCGCACGACGTGGGCCTGCACACCAACTACCACTCTGTGCATCCCACCGTGGCCGAGTACCTGGAGGGCAAGGGTTGGGAGGAGGGCATCGAGGAAGTGGTGCGGCGGGAGCGCAGCGGGGTGGAGGACCTGACTCGCATCCTAGGCCGGCAGCCTTCCTGCTGGGGCCGGGCCGGCTCCACCTGGGGGCCTCAGGTCGCCCCGGCCCTGCGGCGCTTAGGAGTGCCCTCGATGATGTACTCCTACACCCACCTGGGCGATGCTCGCTACCACGTACATCGCTTCTGCGGCACCCTCTCTTACTACTGGTACTTCGGCGGGTACGACCAGGTCTTCTGCGATGACGAGGCCTATGCCCGGGCGTGGGAGGAGCTGCTGAGGCACCTGGACCGCGAGGCGACTGCGGGCGTCCCCTGGCTGGGCCTGTTCGTCTGCCACCCGGTGACCGTGCGAGCCGAGGTGTTCTGGGACTTCCTCAACTACAACCGGGGCATGAACACCCCGGAGGGCGAATGGCGAATGCCCCCCTATCGGGGGGAGGAGGAGTGGCAGAGGGCCCAGCGCAATCTGCGCCGCTTCGCCAGGGACATCCGGGGCCTGCCCGGGGTGCAGCTGAAGACGGTGAGGGAGGTGAACCAGCTGGTGGCTCCCGAGCCCACCCTGATCCAGCCCAGTGATCTCCTGGATGCGGCCCGCACGGCCGCGGAAGATGGGGAGATCCGAGCCAGTGGGAGGCTGATGTCGCCGGCCGAGGCCCTGTATCTGTGGGCCGTCTGGCTGAACTCGGGTCGCCCGGAGGGTTCCCTCCCCTTCCGGTACGTGGAAGGCCCCATCGAGGAGCCGCCCCAACTGCCCGTGCCGGCAGTAGTGAAGGCGGATCAGGTGGTGGCCGCGGCGGCAGCGGTGGTGCACTCGGTGGAGGGGAGTGGGCGACTGCCGGGCCAGGTGAGGGTGGGGCAGCTGGAGGTGGGCATCGGCACCTTGTACCGGGCTCTAGCCAGCTTACGCGTGCGGCCTTCTGCGGACCGGGTGGAGCTGCTTCCCGGGCCTCAGGTGCCGGCGGTGGGGGAGACGCTGGCGCAGGAGGTGCGCCAGGGAGTCCCCGGGTGGATGCATAAGCCGGACCTGGATGTGAGCACCCACGCCGCCTACGCCCGGCTTCAGTCCTGGACCCTCAAGCCGGTGGCGCTGCGGTAGAGCCGTCTCACCGCAGAGACCGCCGAGTACGCAGAGAGGAACGCGAAAGGGCGAGCGTGTCCGCGCTCGCCATGAGTAACGGGCCTGGCGCCGCTCATGAGCACGGTCGGGTCAGCCCGGGCGTCCTCACAGCCCCGGAGCATGGCGTACTCGCTTGGGCCGACGTTACAGGGCCTCGGCGGCAGGACCGCCGTGGCCTGGGAGGGAATCAGGCTGCCGCGAGTGGGGGTCGGGTTCTGTGTTACCGGGGACCAGCCAGGATAGGAGGGGGAAATGGCGGTGCTTCTGGCGTTACTGGGGAGCGGGCGGGCGGCCGGCTACACTGCCGGGCTTCTAGACGCTGCCGTTGAGGGCGCGGCGGAGGTGAGTGGCGTGGCGGTAGAGCGGGCCCACCTGCGCCGCTACCGGTTCGGACCTTGCACCAGTTGCTTCTCCTGCATCCGCGCCCCCGGCTCCGGCTGTGTCCTGGACGATGACATGGGCCGACGAGGGGAGGGTGAGCTCTATCGCAAGGTGCTGGGCGCGCACGCCCTTCTTCTGGTGGATGCGGTGCACCTGTGGGGCCCTACGGCCTACGCTCATCTGTTCTTCGAGCGCCTGTACCCCACGCTGTGGACGGGCGAGCTCAACGGCATGCCCTTCGCCTCCATCTCCTGCGCCGGCAACCAGGGGATGCAGCTCCTGGCGCGGGAGGAGATCTGCAAGTGGGCCCGGGGGAAGGGCATGCGCTACGTGGGCGGGCTGGCGGAGCACGCGGTGGACTACCAAGCCGCGTTGGATCGGGCTCGGGAGCTGGGAAGCAAGCTGGCCCGGGCGGCGCTGGAAGACGAGCGCGGGCGCCGACCGTTCGGGGACGAGGTGGAGCGCTTCCTGGCCTACGCCGGGGAGCCCTTCGATCTGGCTCGGGCCTACCTAGAGAACCTGACCGGCGGCACTATGGACGCCAGCCAGAGCCTGCCGCTGTTGGGCCTCAGGAACGGTGCCTTCCCGGACGGTTCCGCGGCGGCGTCGGACGCCCACAAGGCTCAGGGCCACCTGGAAGCGGCGCTGGATGCCTACAAGAGCGGGGACCAGGCTACCTGCCTCAGGCGCCTGGCGGCGGCGTCATCGGCCTGGACCAGCGCCACCTGGCACGCCCTGCTGGAGGAGCGGGTGGTGGGAGCGGTCCAGCCTAGCGCCTACAAGCCGCCGGTGGAGGAGCCCTAGCGCGACATCCGCCTCCCACGGCGAGCCAGCACGCGACCGCTCTGCCTACGAGCGCGCTCTAGAGTTGCCGCCCTCGAATGGTGACCCGGCGCGGTGAGAGGCCAATTCTCGAAGGCCACACGGAGGAGTGTGGTGATCACCGCGTGCTATCCACCAGCCTCCCGGCGGCGTCGTAGAGCTCAGCGTCGTCGCCCTTGTTGTTCCACATGTTTCTGTCGGTCCAGAACAGACCATCGGGTGGATCCGGCGTGGCCCCTTCCCCGCTATAGACCTTGACGGTCGCCCCGGCGGGCAACACGTAGCCGCGGGGGAAGCGATACGTCTGCTCTTCGTCGCCGCGCACGACGCTCTCCAGCCGCCATCCGGTCAGGTCCACCGGCTCGGCGCCCGTGTTGGTGATGGCCACGTACTCGGGCTTCCCGCCACCGGCGTACTCGGAGATGACCACAGACGCCGCTCCAGCTGCGGGCTGAGCAGCGGCAGTCGCTGCAGGCAGGGCCCACAGACCACGACGGGCCTCACGAGCCTCGTGGGCAGCGGCCTCGAGTCGCTCCTGGTGCTTGACGTCGGGCGGATAGCTCACTGCCGAAGCGTATCCCAGGCGACACAGCTCCTCGTTCACCATCACCCCGGTGCCGAGCCACACATAGCGGAGGAGCCGTCCGTGGACGTCTCGATTGCTGGTGTCGGACTCCAGGTAGACCACCTGACTCCCGACCAGCTCGGCATTGGCGTCGGCAGCAGCGCCCCCTTCGGAACCGGGGTCGGTCCCCTCGGGGGCGTCTATGCCGATGTAGCGTACCGTCTCCGGCGCGCCCGCGATGAGGACGCGGATCGTGTCGCCATCAAGTACCTCGATCACTTGTGCCGCGGTCATGCCTGCTAGAGCGTCCGGGATGGGCGTGTTGGTTGGCAGTGGCTGGGGAGCGGAAGTCATGAGGGCCGGCGTGGCAGTGGTGGCGGGTGATGCGGTAGGGCTCGGGGCACAAGCGGCGAGGGCTATGGCGACGGTAGCCAGCGCGATGGCCACGGGGAGTAGTAGGAGAGAGCACCCCCTCAGGCTGCAGCCCCGTCGGGTGCTGTAAGACCAGCCCCTGCCCCGGTAGCTGGCGCTGATCCCGGACTTGGACACATTAACCCCCAGGCGCCCACCGACGCGTATCCGGGGCGCCTGATAGCGGAAGCCTTTGCTGGTAAAGCGCAACCGCCCCCTGGTCACAGAGACGGTGCCACGACGACGTGCCATGGTTCGTCTCCTCAGTTGGTGTGGGCGGAAGTATAAAGGAGGGCAAAGCAGGTCGTCCAGTGTGTTCGGCCGCGGCCCAGACCTCGAACGCTGCTCGGGCTTCAGCGCCCAGCGGCGAGTACTCGGCCCCCGAGCGTGTCCGTCTCACGTCCACCGGCGCGGACATCCCCTCGACAGCCCCGGCCGGCGCCGATGGGGACCTAGTCGCAGGGGCACCCGCTGACCACTGAGCCGTCGTCAGGGCCGGGCGCGGCCGGGTCGGTCTGTCCTCCGCCTTGCCTGGTTGCGGCTACGTGTGTGACCTCCAGCCTTACCCCCGCTTGAACTCCTCCCGATCTATCTCCTCAATCCGATACCCCAGGCCCACCTTGCCGAAGGTCTCCGTACACACCTTGCCGTCCACTGGCCACAGAGCGTGGGGATGTAACCTGGCCTCGGGTTCGCTCCAGGCGGGCCGGAACTGCCGCGAGTTGGCCTCCACTCCCATCATGGTGTCCAGCCGGGCGGCCAGTCCCACCGAGTGGATGAGGGAGAGACCGGTGTTGGTGAGGTCCTGGACCATGTAGGGCACGTTCTGCTCTTCGGCCTTGGCGGCGCATAGTAAGGCGTGAGAGTGACACTTGCAGGTCTTGAGGGCGACGCCGGTCCAGTTGAGCTCCAAGGCCAGGTCGAAGTCCTCGACGGTCATCAGGCTCTCGTCCACGATCACCGGCTTCAGCGCGGCGATGGGCGACATGTCGAAGCGGTGCCGGTTCAGGTCGCGTTCGGTGGGCTGCTCCACGTAGAGCAGGGCATCGAAGGCGGACGGCCTGCGCTCCCGCAGCTTGCGCAGGAACTCCACCACGTACTCCGGGCTCTCCGCCTGCTCATTCATGTCGGCGGACAGGTGGAGCTCGCTGACGCCTAGTCTACTCTGGACCTCGCGGGCCACCTGCTCCACCGCCAGGGTCCGTTCCAGGTCCCACGCCAGGTCGGTGCCGCAGAGTTTCACCTTGAGGCAGATGAGGCGGTCGTGCTCGATCCAGTCGTCCAGGGAGTTGGGGAGGCCGTCCTGGGGGTCGCTGTCGTCCACCTCGCTTCGGCGCAGCTTGTCCGCCCCGCCCACCAGGTGGAAGACGGGTATCCAGGGCTTATATCCCGGCTGGAGGTACTGCTCCAGGTATCTGCCCTGGAACTGTGGCCCCAGGTAGCGACTGAGGTCGGGCATGAAGTCGGGGCCGTAACCGTGGTAGGTGTCTATGCCGTTGACCATGCCGAAGGCATCGTGGATAGCTGCATCGAGAGGCGATAGCGAGATGAGGGCGGCCAGGTAGGGCATGTCCTCGTTCAGGCCCACGGTGGCGCAGGCCTTGCTCGAAAGAGAAGCCAGCTCGCCCTCCAGGTCGCCGAAGACGTCCAGCGGATGCCCAGACGGGTTGGTGTCGGTGGCCAGGCGGCAGAACTCCCGCATCAGTTGCACCATGGCGTCGGAGCGCATCTGATCGGTGGCCTGGCTGACGGGCCAGCTCCACTGCACGCCGATGGGGATAGCGCCCCAGCCATAGGCAGAGCGCCCGGCGCCGTTCTCCACCCGCACCCGCACATGGGGGATGAAGCCGCGCTGAGGTCTCGACGGCCTGTCCGAGCTACGGGTGGCGGCCCCGAACTTGAGCGTGGCTCGCGCCGGCGGCATCTCCACCAGGAACAGCTCGGCCTCTCTGACGCTAACGTCGGTCTTCCTCATGGCAGGCTCCTCTACTCGTCGGCGCCGTATTCCAGCACGACGCCCAATGCCTGATCCGGACGGTCAATGAGCAGGTCGGCCGCTTCCCTCGCCTGGTCCACCGGGAAGCGGTGGGTCAGCAGCGGCTCCACCCTCAGCCTACCGGTGGCCTGCAGGTGCAGTAGAGCCTCCAGGTTGTTCTGGGCGTCCCAGCGGACGAAGCGACGGGGGTAGTGCAAGCCCTGGGCGTACCAATCGCCCTCTCGACTGCCCGGGCCCCGGCCGTACACCCAGCGTAGGTCTATCTCCTTGATGTGGGGGCTGGCATCGGGCGGGGCGTCGGAGAAGTCCACGTTCACGGCGCCTCCGATCATGAGCACCACTCCGCTGTAGCGCACCGTCCTCACGGCCAGGTGGTTCACCGCCTTGTTGCGCCCGCCCACGCAGACGGCCACGTAGTCGGCCCCCAGCCCGCCCGTGAGAGCGGCCACCTCTGCCGCCAGGTCGCCTGTGTTGGCGTCTACCACCAGCTCGGCACCCAGGGCGGCGGCTTTCTGCCGCCGCAGGGGGTACAGGTCGGTGCCAATCGCTCGTCCGCCGCAGGAGTAGACGAGCTGGGTCAGGATCTGGCCCAGGACTCCCAGCCCGATCACCGCCATAGTCTCGCCGGGCCCCAGCCCGGCTCGGCGGATGCAGTGGAGAGCGGTGAGACCCACGTTGCAGGTGGCGGCCTCCGCCGGCGTGACGCCTTCCGGCACCCGGGCCATAGCATTCTTGGGGACGTAGCCGTACTCGGCGTGGTGCCCAAATCCAGCTCCAGCGCAGGCGACCACGTCTCCCACGGAGTACAGGTCCTTCAGGTCGTGGGACAGTTCTACAATGCGGCCGCAGGACTGGTAGGACATGGGACGTTCCTGGAGGGGTTCCTCCGGTGCCTGGCCGGCCTCGATGGCCCGCCTCATCTGGCGTACCCCGCCCAGCTCGGAACCCTCGCCGAACACGGAACAGATCGTCTGCACGATGGCTCCGCTGCCCTCGAGCCGGGGCATGGGGGCCTCTTTGACGTAGACTTGACCGCGGTTGTTGCGGAACACCTGCTTCATCAGGGTCTCCTCAATGTCCTCAACGTCCGGGCTGTCTCTCCGATGGTTCGGCCGCGCGTGCAGCCCGGGCCAGCCGGTCGAGACGATACGCGGCGGCGAAGGACGCCCCGTCGTAGCCCGGATCGTCCAGACGCAGGTCAGTCAGTGGCACGTAGTGGCCGCCGCTACGGAGCGACTCCCGGGCCGCCATGGCCGTCAGTTCCGGCTCGAGGAGGTCCCTGACCGAGAAGGGCGCTGGTGCCTCGCCGGCATAGTAGGGCAGCAGAGCCTCGAGCAGTGAGTTGTAGCCACCGGTGCCGCCCACGGTGAACTGGCTGATTGATCGGTTGCTGACGACGAGGGCGGCGCAGGGCAGGTGACGCTCGGTGCGTCCTACGGAGAGCAGCCCACGCCGGCCATCGGGCCAGCGCACCTCCACCTGCATCTGCTCGCTCGCCGTGCCAAGGGTCCGCACCCCGTGCACGCCCGGGCCCATGATAGCGACGAGGCCGGCATAGGCGTGAATGGCATAGTTGAACTCATCCACTCCGTTGGCCAGGAAGGCCACATGGGGCTCGCCTCGCTCTTCGACGTCTTGGGACAGATAGTCGCGTGCCTGGCGGGCGAAGCGGGCGGAGGATCCACCGCTGATCCGGGCGCCCTGGCGCTCCCAATCAAGCAGCGTGTACGCATCCCGGAGGTTACCTACGATGGGCTTGTCGATGAGGACGGCCTTGCCTGCCTGGACGAAGGGTTGAGCCCGCGACACATGCACGTCCCAGTTGACGCTGTGGATGATGGCTAGGTCCACGTCATCGACCATCTGCTCTGGCGAACCATGGACCCTGGGTATGGAGAAGCGCTCCGCGAACCTGGCAGCGTGGCCTTCAGGCCAGACCGTTCCTCCGTCGAAGACACCGACGAGTTGGTGTCCCAGCTCACGCAAGATGGGCACCCAGTTCTCCGGGTGCGAGGTATCGAGGTCTACGAGACCCACGCGCAGTGCTTTCATGTCTTGCTCAGCTCCTGCCTCTATGGATACGAACCTGCGCCGATGGCGCATTGCAGACAGCGACCGTGGCCCGGTTGGGCAGGCCACGGTCGCGCATGGGCTCAGGGCCACGCCGGGTGGCTAGGCGAGCGCCTCGTCAATGGCCGCCTGGAACTCGGCCTGGGCCGCCGCTAGCGCTTCCTCCACGCTCACCAGCCCCAGGGCGGAAGCTTGCCGATGAGGAGCGCAGATGACTTTGCCCTCCTGCCAGTAGTGCGTAGCGTCGCCGTTGAGCTCACCATAGGGCAGGTGCAGCTCGCTAAACTCCCTGATGGTCTCGTCAACTTCCCAATAGGGCATGGCAGAGAGCCTACCCGGAACGTTGTTGGTGACCGAGCAGTAGAATCCCTGTGGTTCCGGGCCGATAAGCCATAGCAGCCACTTCGCTACCGGATCAAGCGCCGGGCGGTTCTTGAATACACCCCAGCAAGCACCAGTAGAGAGAACGACTTGCCTCTTGTACTTAAGTGTGGGGCACAAGCCAAAATCGATCTCGGGCGCCTGGTTCCTTGTGTTCGTGGCGATCAGGGCGGTGCTAGCGTGACTCAGAATCTGCTTGCCGGTGATCCAGTAGTCGGTCGCCGCCACTCCGGATGCCTCAGCCTCGGAGCCGACTGCTCCCTCCTTGGGCACCCAGCCGTTTTGGAACATGTCCGCCTCGAACTTCCAGGTGTCGTAGGCGGCATCGGTGTCCAGCTGTACCTTGGTGAAGTCCTCGTTGAACAGGCGTCCGCCGGCCTGCCAGAGGGTGGTGATCATCTCGGTGTCCCAGGCGATAGTGCTGAGGTTGGTGAGGAAGTAGTCCTTGGTCTTGGCGGCCGCTCCATAGGCACGCATGTCATCCCAGGTGGCGGGCGGCGTATTCACGTCCAGCCCGACCTCCTCGAAGAGGCCCTTGTTGTAGAGACGCCCGTAGTAGTAGATGAAGCAGGGGAACATCAGGCGCTCCCCCTCCCAGGTGAGACCCTCGATCAGGTCGCCGGACATGTCGTCCCAGATCTCGGCTGGGATCATGTCGTCCAGGGGCATGAGCACGCCGTTGGTGCCGAAGAGAGACATGGTGTCAATGTTGACGTAGGCCATGTCGGGCGCTTCGCCGGCAGCGTAGGCGGTGAGCATCTTCTCCCGCCGGCCACCCCAGGGCAGTATTTCGATGTTGACCTCGATGTCCGGATACTCAGCGTTGAACTTCTCCAGCAAAGGATTCCAGATCTGGGCCATGTCGTCTTCGGTCATGGGGAATTCCCACATCCTGACCGTACCGCTGACCGCGGCGGCTGCCGGGGCTTTCTCCTCGGGGACGGCAGTAGCCTCGGGCACAGTAACGGCGGCGGGGGTGGCTCCGGCGCAGGCGGCCAGGACGGTGGCCCCGGTCATCAGGGCGCCAGTCTGCAAGAGAGATCGTCGGCTCCACAACTTGCTGGTGCGCATCTCCTTCCTCCTCGAACGTAGACGGAATGACCCAAGTCTGCAAGCTACCACGAACGGTTGGGAAGCGGGTCAGGCATATTGTAGCGTATTGGCCAGCTGCGTCAATGCCCGATGACAGGCCAGTATTGTAGGGACGAGCCCTGGTGCGAGAATCCCGGAGCGAGACTCCGCCGCACCGGCTCTGCAGCCGGCTGGCACAGCGAGACGCTGGCATCGCGGCGGGCTCGTCCCTCCCGAGGGGTTCCCCTGGCCCCCTAGATACCATCTTCAGTGTGAGCGCGGCGGAGGGGTGGGAGGAGCCATGGCACACGCCGCCCTGGCCAGCCTACCAGGGAATGCCCTTCTCCTTACTGGTCGAGCGCGACGAGGAGCTGTGGCTGGTTGGCGTAGGAACGGGCTGGGAGCGGCGTCTGCTGGCGCTACCCCAGGAGTACTACTGGACCCTGGAAGAGGTGGCTGTGTCGCCGGATGGGACGCGGCTGGCCTACTCCGTCCCCAACCGGTTCGGGCCTACCCTGTGGAGCGGGCAGGTCGGCGTCTTGGATCTGGACACCGGGGCCGACGGTAGGCCGGAGTGGGTCTCCCAGACCGGGTGGGTGACGAACCTGTCAGGCCATGTCAGTCGGAATACCCCGGGATGTACTGGTAAGGTACGGCCCAGGCCGCGTTCTGGATGAGCAGGCCCTCGTCGGGGTCTTCGGGCAGCCGGGGCTGGGGGTAATCCCTCCAGCTCCCGCCCTCCAGCGGCTCCTTGTACCCATCCTCTCGCAGACGACCTACGAGCCGCCTCCGCATCTCCTCCAGGGCCTCGTGGCAGAACACCAGGCCAGCGCGGTTGCGGGTCTCCTGCGGGTCCTGGATCCGATCGAAGAGGAAGTGACGCCGGTCGGGGACGGAGTAGAAGTACTTCCAGCGCCGGTCCAGGGCCATGTAAAGGCCCAGAGCGCGTCTTTGGTACTGGCTGTAGATGGTACGGTCGGCATAGCGCCCCGCAGCAACCTCCGCCAGGTCTACCCCATCCAAGCTAAGTCCATCAGCGGTTAGGCCGGCGGCCTCCAAGAGAGTGGGGAAGACGTCCACCAGGCTCACCGGTGTGTCACAGCACCGGCCCGGGGAGAACCGGGCCCGATAGCGGGCGACCAGGGGCACTCTGGCGGCGGCATCGAGCATGCTGCGCTTGCCGAAGCAGCCATAGTCGCCCAGGAACTCGCCATGATCGGAGGCGAACAGGATGATGGTGTCGTTCAGGCGATCCGTCTCCTCCAGGGTGGCGATGATCCGGCCCACCTGGTGGTCGACGAAGGAGACGCAAGCGTAGTAGTACGCTTTCATGGTCCGCAGGAGGTTCAGGTCCCTCCCCGCGTCACGGTACTTATACCGGTTCTGGTATCTGTTGGCGTAGGTGTGCAGGCTTTCGTCGTTCAAGGTGCTCTTGGGCAGCGGCATGAGCGCTGCCCGATAGAGCTTGTTCCAGGGAGTGGGGGGCGAGAAGGGCGGGTGCGGATGTATGAAGCTGACGAAGAGGAAGAAGGGCTGGCTGGCCTCGGCGCGGCGGAGGAAGTCCACCGCCCGATCCCCCACCCATTGAGTGCCGTGCAGGTGAGCCGGCATCTGGGCCGGTTGGGGGATGTAGTACATCTCTCCCCGCTGGCCGAAGGGGTCGTAGACGTGACCAAACCCATGGGCCTGGAGGAACTGGAGGTAGTCATCGTCCTCCACCCGGGCCCGCAGTTCCTCCTGGTGCTCGCGAGAGTGGAAGCCTCGGAGGGCCTGGGAGTCGGGGGTGAAGTGCATCTTGCCGATGCCGTGGGTGCGATAGCCGGCCTCGCTCAGGACGTCCATAAGAGAGGGGCGATCGTCGGGCATGGGGTCGGAGTTGTCCACGCAGCCGGTGCGATGGGGGTACTGCCCGTAGATCAGCGAGCAGCGGGCAGAGACGCACACGGGTGAAGGAGTGTAGGCAGAGGAGAAGATCACACCCTCCCTCGCCAGGCGGTCCAGGTGCGGAGTGCGGATGACTGGGTTGCCGGACGCCCCCAGCGCGTCGGCACGTTGCTGGTCGGTGAGGAGCAAGAGCAGGTTGGGTCGGCCCACGGGTCTCACCTCCTAAGCCAAGGACGTCGAGCCCCAAGTTAGCCCCAGTAGGACTCTGCGGCAATTGGCGCGGGGGCCAGGGTGCTGGCCTCTGGCAGGTGCTCGATCTACGTTTGGTGTGATTGGCCCATTGGCTCCCCTGCGTCTGCCGAAGAGGGGACCGAGAGGACCGCGCCTGTCGTCAAGCGCACCGAGGATGGGGCCAAGAAGGGGGCTAATGACCTAACCTCGCCGTCGGAACGGGTACAGGGGGCCGGCCTCTGATCAGAGACCGGCCAGCTCCATGTGCGATGCGCCCTACCGCGGGCGGCTCTACTCTACCCGATGCGGTTCCACCGAGCACCTCAGGGCCAGCTCTGTGTCCAGGTATGGGCTGACACGAGCCTCGGTACGGCGCAGGAAGTCCGCCGCCCGATCCAGCTCCAAGTTGGACAGGGCCGGCTTGCCCGCGGCGCGCACCTGGTAGGCGCCCACCAGGTGGAGGAGGAACTGAGCGTGATGGGAGAGCAGCTCCAGGGAACGCCGGTAGACCCGGTCGGGCTCGGCCTTACGGCGGTCCGTCAGGTCCTCCAGGACCCCCCTCAGGTAGGACTCCGCCTCCACCAGCGCCGGGCCACCGCAGTGGGAGAAGGGTGGCTGGCGCCGGTGCGGATCCTCGGTGGCGAGCATCTCCTCGGTGCGGCTGAGGTAGGCGTCCGCCAGGTCAGCATGCGGGCCGAAGGCAGCTTCCAGGTAGCCGCGTCTGAGTTCCTCCCAGGCGACGTCCGGGTTCCAGAGGGCATCGGCGAGGACGGTCATGGCCAGCCCCGAGGGGTAGAAGTTGCGGAAGGACTGGCAGCTGATGATCCCATCCAGCCCCAGGTCCTTCAGCTTCTGCAGGTCCTGGTAGTAGATGCGGGCGATGCCGGTGTCGGTGAGTTGCTGCCAGTTGGCCCACATGAGGTGGTAGTCGAAGTCGAAGCTGTCGCCCTGGAACGCCTTCCGCCAGTCGGCCAGGCGCTGGATGAAGTAGGCGTTGTTCCGGGAGGCCGAGAACTGGTTCAGAGGCGGCCGGGTCCATTCCTGGCCGTCGTCGCAGTCGGGATCGGGGAGAGCGTGGCCGTAGCAGCGGCTGATGGGGGCGAACATCATGATGGCGTTGCCCCGGCTCTCGTCTATCTCCACCTGCTCCGGTGGCCAGAGGAGCTCGAAGTAGCAGAGGAAGACGAACCGGGTATCGGGGGCCCGCTCGGCCAGCTTCTCCGACAGGGCGTTGATGATCCGGGCGTACCAGTCGGAGATGGTGAGGGGACGGCAGTTCTCGCACTCGCACTTGTTGTTGGGGGCGTCGGAGAGCCACACGTGCACCACGTCTAGCTCGGGGTGCTCCTCGGCGTACCGCACTACATTGTCCACGAAGCGGTCGAGGGCAGGTTGGTGGCTGTAGCAGAGTTCGGTGTTGATGGGGATGCCCTGGAAGAGCTTGCGTTCACCGTTCACTTCGGCCAGGAAGCGCCGGTACTGCTCGGGCACTTCGGCGTCGTCGGCCTTGACCCACCCGGAGCGAGGCATGTCGAAGGCGGCGCTGGTCCAGCTGTGGCCTACCCGGTGGAAGACGAGGCCGCGGCGCTTCATGGCGGCGATCACTCTCTCGTCCAGGGTCAGGGCCTGCGCTTCGCTGATGGGGTGACCGCGATACAGGGGGTTGTAGGAATGTTCGTACCAACGGTTGTAGAAGTACTGGCTAGAGAAGAACTGGAGGAAGATAGTGTTCATGCGCTTCTTGGCCGCCCAGTCTACCATGCCCAGGGCGTGCTTCACCGAGGGCGCGCCCTCGATGCACAGGCCCCGATGGCGGTAGCGGGGCTCCTCGACCAGCGGCTCCTCGGGTAGGTCGATCTCCTCCCGCTCAGGTACGACCTCCCCGCTGCGTCCGGGCCGGACGTAGCGCACCCCCTGCCTCTCCAGGAAGGCATACACGCCGAACAGGACGCTGCGGGCATTGCGACCGACGATGAAAAGGCCACCGTCC
Organism: Anaerolineae bacterium; assembly: GCA_013178015.1. Taxonomy (NCBI): domain Bacteria; kingdom Bacillati; phylum Chloroflexota; class Anaerolineae; species Anaerolineae bacterium. The sequence goes on along the minus strand of JABLXR010000011.1, from coordinate 84,514 downwards.
TGGGCCCACACGGCGAAGCCGTCGTCCCAAGGGGCCGGCGCCATCGGACCGGTGGGGGGCTCGGGCATGGTGTTGCACACTCCCAACCAGGCGGTCCCGGCAGCCGGCCCGACCTCTCTGGTCGGCCCTACGTCCCACTCGTCGCCGGTCATTCTCTCCACGTATCGCGCAAGCTGCCGAGCAGCATGGGACAGGGTCCGATCGTCCTCGCCCGAGCCCGATCGCATCCACCGTACCTGAGTCACACTCATAGTCAGTCTCCTTATCAGGTTACAGGTTCCAGGGGACAGGTTACAGGGCAATGAGCGGCCGCTCTATCCCTATTCCCTGTAACCTATTCCCTGTAACCTATTCCCTGTAACCTGCTCTCCGTATCTTCTCGATGGCGGTGGCAATGTCCTCCATGTCCTTCTCCGTGCCCAGGAGCAGGTTCTGGGTGAGCCAGCAGCTCTCCTGAGCGCAGACGCGCTCGGTCACCGGGCACCGCTCGATGTTGGTCTCCAGCGAGGCCACCGGCACCCCGGTCAGCTCCCCCAGAGTGCGGGAAGCGTTGATAATGGCGTTCATGTGATAGAGGGGATTGTAGCCGGCCGAAGCGGGCACTCCCTCGGCGACCAAAGCCCGCAGGAACTCGGCCCGGGGGCGGCCACCAAACTCGGAGGCGTCGTACCGGAAGATGAACAGGTGGTAGGCGTGATGGGTAACGCGCTCGTCCCGCTTGGTGGGCCGAATTCCCGGAATTCGCTCTAGCATATCGGAGAGGAGGGCAGCGTTTCTCTCCCTCACTGCCAACTGCTCTTCGGCCCGGGTCATCTGCGCCAGCAGGATGACGGCCTGCCAGGTGCTCATCCGGGCGTTGCCTCCCAGCACCTCGTGCTGGTACCAGGCGCCCTGGCGCACCCGCCCCACGTTGCGATAGGACCAGACCTGGTCCATGAGCCGCTCGTCGTTGCCCAGGATGGCCCCCCCTTCGCCGGCGGTGATGTTCTTGCTGGACTGGAAGGAGAAGGTGCCCAAGTCGCCGATGGCACCCACGCGCCGGCCTTTCCAGGCGGCCAGGTGGGCCTGGGCGCAGTCCTCGATGACGGTGAGGTTCGCCTCTCGGGCTAGGTCCAGGACGGCATCCATGTCCGCCGGGCCGCCGCCGATGTGGACGGGGATGATGGCCTTGGTGCGCTCGGTGACGAGAGTCCGGGCGCTCCGGGCATCTATCTGGTAGGTGTCCGGCTCGATGTCGGCGAAGACGGGGATGGCCCCGACGGTGAGGACGGCGGAGGCGGTGGCCACGAAGGTGTAGGGGGTGACGATGACCTCATCGCCGTAGGTGACGCCAGCGCCGCGCAGGGCGACCTCGATGGCGACGGTGCCGTTGGCCACGGAGATGCATTGCTTGGCGTCCTGCATGGCGGCGAACTTCTCTTCGAACTCGGCGATGATCTCGCTGCCGATGCCCCACTTGCCGCTGCGTAGGGCGCGCAGCAGGGCCTGCTCTTCCGCCTCATCCCACACGGGCCAAGTGGGGAAGGAGTCCTGTCGTACGGGCGTGCCGCCGTCGAGTGCCAGACGCTCTTGACTAGCCATAGAGGAAGCCTCCTGATGGTTGATGCTTTGCTCTGGACGCCCCGGGACGGCCGTGGTGTGTGCGGCACGATAGCCCCCGCCCAGTCGCCCTCGGAACTCCAGGGGCCATGGTGAGGTTGACTCCCACATCCGCCTGGACACTATACCAGGGGAATCCCGCTTGTGGTAGTGTGACATCTCACGGCGGAGATCGCCGAGACCGCGGAGAAGGAGCAGGGAAAGGAAGGAGCGCATTCAGGCCGCCCCCTCTACGTTGTCTCCGCGAGCTTCGCGTGAGATCTCTCTGACCTCATGCGTGGAGCGGGGCGAGCGGGGCCGGCTGCCCCTCTCTAGCCGGCAGGTCTGTCCCCTGCGGGCGCAGCGGTCGGGCGCGTCTGTACCGGGGGCAGGCACGGTTCTGCGGCATCCTACGGGCTCACGCCCCTCTCCCGCAGCAGCCGGGCGAAGTTGCCTCCCAGGATGAGGCGCTTGGCCTCGATGGGCACCCTGGCGTAGAGGATTGGCCCCAGGCCCCAGCCAATAGGATTCCACGACAGGTCCGAGCCAAACAGCAGGCGCTCTGGTCCCACGTCCTCCACCCATTGCGCCGTGGACTCGTACCCGAGCAGCGGGCAGGTCCCTACGTAGAGGTTGTCCACCTGGGACACGACCGGACGGGCTTCGGGTGCTGTGTGCCCGGTCATGAAGGTGGCGTCGGGGTAGCGGCGGCACAGATAAAGAAGGCGGTCCGTGTCTCCCCAGTGGTGGTTGAGGACGAAAGCCCGGTGCCGGTGGGCGAGGGCGCAGGCCACTTCCACCTTGTCGCCTTGGGTGTCGTAGCTGGCCAGATAAGGATGGATCTTGATGCCCAGCATCCCCATCCCCAGCCCTCGGCGGAACTCCCGCTCCATCTCGTCAACGGTGCGATTGGGATTCAGGGTGACCAGCCCCCGGAACCGGTCGGGGTAGGAGCGCATGGCCTGTGCCACCAGGTCGTTGCCGTAGACCTCGTCGCTGTTCAGGCCGGCGTTGGCGAAGATGAGGCTGCTTGCCACCCCCAGCCGATCCATCTCCTGAATGAGGTCCTCAGGCGAGGCGTCGGGGATGTGTAGGCGGGAATGGCGTCCCAGGTGTCCGTGGGCGCAGAGGAAGCCTTGGCCCCGAAGAGATCCGCCGTGCCGGGCGATGGCGTGCAATTCGTCCACTGGATCAGGGAAGGTGACCTCGACCTCGGGCAGGGGAGACTTGCGACTCCAGGAGAGCAGCCGGCGCAAGTTGCCGCCGGCGATGGCGGCCAGATCCTCGGGGCAGATGTCGGAGAAGATCAACTGGCCGAGAGTCGCTCCCGGGTCGCGCTCGGGAAGGTCGGAGCCGAAGAGCAAGCGGTGCACTCCCCACTCCCGGGCTACGAACTCCACCAGGTGGTGCAGCCAGAGTGCCGACATGTCAATGTGGAGGTTGGGGCAGGCGTCCAGGGCTTGGTACACCGTGCGTAGGGTGCGCAATATGCGCGTCTCGGTCACGATCACCGGCAGGTCAGGGAAGGCCCGGCAGAGGCGGACCACGCCCGGCCAGTCGGTCTGGTCGGGAGGCGAGCCGGCCACCATGTCGCTGGGGCAGATGAAGAGCGGCACCCGTCGTTCGGCCAGGGGCCCGAGCATCTCGTCTACGCCCCAGTCGTCTAGGGTGAGACGGTACTGGCGGGGGTACAGGAAGAGAGCGCGCACCCCGCGCTCCTCCATCTCGGCTACTAGGTCAGCTGCGGGGGGCAGCTCCCGGCTGCGCGGGGGCAGCCCGGCCCAGGCCGGGTGCAGCCGCGGCTGCCCTTCGACCAGGCGCATCACCTGCTCGTTGCCGTCCACCGGGTGATACTCACGGGCCAGGCTGGAGGTCACCAGGGCCTCATGGATGCCGTAGTGATCCAGGGCCCGGAGCAGCTCCTCCGGGGCGATGGGCTCACGTCCGGTCCAGCGGTTGAAGCGACCTACACGGCAGTTGGCGTCGAAGTAGCGCACCGAGTTCCACCCCCGGGTGATACTCAGGATGGCGCTGCGGCGGGATGACGGGGCGCTCCTCCCCGGCTGCGCCGCCGCTGGCCGGCGGCCTAGAGCAGCTCCTCGGCATTAGCCTTGATCTTGGCAATGGCCTCGGCCACGTCGTCCATGTCCTGTTTCGAGCCCAGGAACATGTTCTGGCCCATCCAGATGGTCTCCTCCCGGCAGAGGCGTTCCGCCTCCGGGCAGTGGACCTGGTTGTAGTCTATCTCGCGCCCGTAGTATCCCCCTTTGACCGGGAAGCCGGAGGGCAAGGCTGTCTCCGCCTCCAAGAAGATGGGGTGCTGGTACACGGTCTTGAGATACCCCAGGCTGTTGGGGATGCCCTCGGCTGCCAGTGCCTGGCTGAACCTCTCCCGCGAGAGGCCCTTGAAGCCCTCGCCCGTGTACTGGAAAGTGAGGATGTGGTAGACATTCCGGGTGACGTACGGGTCCACCCGCAGGGGCCGCACTCCCTCGATGTCATCGAGCAGGGTGTTGAGGTAGTCGCCGTTGCGGGAGCGCCGCTGGGCTTGGTCCTCGAGCTTGGCCAGTTGGGAGAGGAGCAAGGCCCCCTCGATCTCGTTGGCCCGGTCGTTGCCGGCCAGGACGGGGAAGCGCACTTCCCAACCCTTGGGCAGCTCGGACTCCACTGAGCCGGCGCGTACGGCGCCCCGCCAGAAGTCGTGGTAGAGGATGGACCAGCCGATGAGCTCGGAGCTGTCGGTGATGATGATGCCCGCCTCGCCAGCGGCCAGGTTCTTGCCCGACATCAGGCTGAAGGCCCCGGCGTCGCCGATGGTGCCTAGCCCCTTGTCCTTCCACTTGCCCCCATGGGCATGGGAGCAGTCCTCCAGGACCAGGAGGTCGTGCTTGCGGGCCACCTCCATGATGGAGTCCATGTCGCAGGCCAGCCCGCCAAAGTGCACTGGGATAATGGCTCGGGTGCGGTCGGTGATGGCCTCCTCGATCAGGGCAGGGTTGATGTTGTAGGTGCGGGGGTCTATGTCCACGAAGATGGGGATAGCTCCGACTTGGAGCACGGCCGTGGCGGTGGCCATGAAGGTGTAAGGCGGGACGATCACCTCGTCGCCCGGGGCGATCTTCATGGCCCGCAGGGCTATCTCCAGGGCGGCCGTGCCGGAGGACACGGTGAGGCCGTACTGGGCGCCCTGGTACTGGGCGAACTTCTGCTCGAACTCGGCCACCTTGGTGCCGCCCAGGCGGCCCCAGCGGCCGCTGCGGATCACCTCGGACACGGCCTGCACGTCGCCCTCGTCCACCTCGGGCCACCTGGGCCAGGGAGCGGTTCGTACCGGGGTACCGCCGTTGATTGCCAGTCTTGCCATGTTATGCCTCCGATGTCGTAACGGAAGAAGTACCGGGAGTGCCGGGAGATGCAGCGGGGGCTGAAGCCCCCGGCTACCTAGGCCAAGCCCGCCCTTCGGCGGGCTCACTCACTAGCCGGCCGGAGGGCCGGCTTTGCAGCTCTAGCACGTGGCTTCAGCCCGTGCGGGCCGTCGCTAACCGATGAACTGAGCCAACGCCTGCCCCACCATCTCGCCCGCCTCGGGGGCCAGGGGGCCAGGATAGCCATAGTACTTGTGGGCCCACTCCACCTCGTAGCCGCCCTTGGCGTAGCTCGAGGCCGTAGGGATGTAGCCGATGTCGGCGTTGGCGTAGGCCACCACCATGGCCCGCTTGCCTCCCTGGCGAGCTCGCCGCTTCGCCTCCAGCCCGAACTCCACGAACAGCTCCCCCGGGCTGGTCACGAGTAGGATGTCGCCCAGCCGCAGGCACTCGGCTTCGACGGTGACTTCGCCCTGCAGCAAGCCCGAGCACACTCCGCCGATGGTCAGGTCGGCCCAGTAGACCATGGCCCGGTGCATCTTCGCCCTGATGGCCTCGCCTGCGGCCTCGGCCGTCGCTGCGGCGGACGCATGCTCGCGCCGGAAGCTCAGCAGCTGCCCGTACGGTGGCGGGGCCATGAGGGGCAGGGCCAGAGTGGTGGACTGCACGGCCGGCTCACCGACTTCGATGGGCGTTCCGCCACCTCGTATGAGCTCTGCTGCGGCCCGGGCCAGCTTGGCCCCAGAGCCGTCCACCGCCTCGAAGGAGTGGCGATGGGCCGGGTTGATGTCGCCACAGGGGCCCTGCACGAACATGGCCGGCGCGCCGATGAGTTCCTCGAGTTGGCGGCAGGCGGCGCCAGGGTAGTCGGCGGAGATGAGGCGGTTGTCGGCGTCCATGACCACGGCGTGGCAGGTGAAGTGCATAAGCGCGCCCTTCACCCGGCCTGTGGCGTCCTGGAACCAGACGGCGGACAGCTCTTCGTCCACGGGGCCGTTCTCCGGATCGCGCCGGTTGATGGCCACGTCGGGCACGTCCACCGAGGCGAAGTGCACGCTGACCTCAGTGAGGCCGGCCTGAGCAGCCTGCACCGCTGACACGGCCTGGGCCGGGAAGCCTTCCAGCCAGTCGAGGGCCAGGTCGCCGCAGCCCTGGAGGAAGACGCTGGCCGGGCCGGCGTGGGTGTGGGTGGCGGCCAGGATGATGCGCTCGGGGGCGATGCCGGCGGCCTGGGCGATGGCGTCTTTGACTTGGCGGGTGTACTCGATGCCGAAGCCGAGGGTGTCGGCCACGATGAGGGCGGCCTGGTCCACGCCCTGGCCCAGGACGAGGGCTCGGCAGAAGAGGGGGTCGTGCACGCCCTCGGCGGGCCCGAGCCGGGCCAGGTAGCCGGTGAGGGTGGTGCCTGCGGGTGGGGTGATGTCGGTCTTGGCGAAGCCAGCGAGCATGGGACGGGCTCCAGAAAGGGATGGGGCTAGTCTACCCCTTGATGCCGCTCATGACCACGCCCTGGACGAAGTACTTCTGGGCGAAGATGTATAGGGCGATGATGGGGACGACGCTGAGGGTGGCTCCGGCCATGAGAAGGGCCCAGTTGGTGGTGTATTGCCCTCGGAAGAAAGCAAGTCCGACCGGCAGGGTCAGTTTCCTGTAGGTAGTAAGATACACAACCGGCTCTAGCAAGCTGTTCCAACTGCCCATGAAGGTGAACACGGCTAAGGTGGCTAAAGCCGGCTTGGCCAGCGGCATCATGATGTTCCAGTAGATGCGGAAGCGGGTGCAGCCGTCCACGATGGCGGCGTCTTCCAGTTCCATGGGAATGGTCATGAAGAACTGGCGCAGCAGGAACGTACCGAAGGCGGAGCCGAAAAAGCTGGGGATCACCAGAGGCAGGTGTGTATCCAGCCACCCGAAGGATCGGAAGAGGATGAACTGGGGGATGAGGGTCACCTGGCCGGGGATCATCATGCAGCCCAGCCAAGTGAGGAACATCACCTCCCGGCCCGGAAAACGGAGCCGGGCAAAGGCATACGCTGCCAGGGAGGCCGAAAGGATCTGTCCCAGGACGGTCAACACGGCGATCTTGAGGCTGTTGTAGGTGAACCAAGTGAAGGGCATGGCCTTGGTCACCTCAATGTAGTTGCTCCACAGAGGCGTCTTGGGGAGCCAGCGCGGCGGGAAAATGAAGATCTCGGGCTGAGCCTTGAGTGAGCTCAGTACCATCCAGATGAAGGGTAAGGCCATGATCAGGCTGGCCAGGATCAGGAACCCGTGCACCACCACCGGCCGGAGCACCTTGCGCAGCGTCTCCCAGGCCGAAGGTCCCTTGAGTGTCGCTCGTGGTCCGAGTTGGGCACGGGCGGTCATCGGCATGGTCCTCCTCTAGCCATAGAACACCCAGGCCTTCTGTAGGCGGAATTGGATCAGAGTCAGCACCATGATGATGAAGAAGAGGACATAGGCCAGGGCGCAGCCGAACCCCATGTGCAGCCACTGGAAGGCCTGGACGTAGATATACCAGGAGAGCGTGGTGGTGGAGTAAGCCGGCCCACCCTGAGTGAGAATGTAAGTTTGCTCGAAGACCTGCAGCGAGCCCATCACCGTGGTTACCACTACGAAGAAGATCGTGGGAGTCATGAGGGGCAGGGTAACGTGCAGATGACGGCGCCAGCGGGTAGCGCCGTCAATGGCGGCCGCTTCGCAGAGCTCGGCAGGTACCCCCTGAAGCCCGGCCAGGTAGATGACCATGGTGTAGCCGAGGCCCTTCCACACGCTCATGATAACGATGGAAATCATGGCGGTCCTGGGGCTCGCCAGCCACATAGGCCCCTTGATGCCCACCAGCGCCAGGAAGTAGTTGATGGCGCCAAACTCGGGATTGTACAGCCAGAACCACACCAGGGCTACCGCCACCGTGGAGGTGACTACGGGGAGGAAGAACACACTGCGATAGATGCTTATGGCACGGGCCCGCTGGTTCATGAAGATGGCCACCAGCAGCGGCAGAATGACTCCAGGAGCCAGGTAAAGAATCGTGTACTGGAATGTGTTGCGGACCGTCCTCCAGAACAGAGGCATCTGAGCCATCTGACCGTAGTTGCCCAGTCCCACCCAGGTGGGAGAGGTGAACAGGTCCCACTTGGTGAAGCCGAGGATGAAGGCGGCCAGCACCGGACCGGCGATGAAGACGAAGAAGCCGATCATAGTGGGCAGGAGGAACGGCAGCGCCGCCAGCAATTGGCTGAGCCCGCGGCGGCGGCCCTCAGCGCCAGGCGAACGAGTGAGGGCCCCGAGAGGGGCTGGCCCTGTTGCCACTAACTACCTCCAGTCGCCTAGGTAGGCATAGGGGCCCTTGGGGTCGAAGCCGACCCCAAGGGTAGTAGGTGCCGCCAATCAATCGGGCCACTCGATGCTTGCTAGCACCTGGTCGACGCCCACACAGGCCGCCTGCACCGACTCCTCAACTGAGCGCTCGCCTAGAAAGGCTAGGTCGAGTTCATTGCGCATGATCGTCGCGCGCCACTCCATCCACTGAGGTCCGTAATCTGAAGTAGAGTCAGGTGCCATGTCTAGAAGTGCCCTCAGACCACTCGGACTACCTGGGCGATCCAGAAACGCGGGCGACTCCGCTGCCTTGCGAAGGAAAGGCACGCAGCCCAGTGGCAGTTCGCCCATGCGCATCTGATTCTCCTCGGAGACCCAATACTCGACCAGCTTCCAGGCCGCTTCCTTGTTCGTGCTTGCCTTGTAAATCCCTAGGCTGTCTGGGCCGTCGCCCATCTTGCGGCTCACCTTGCCTTTGGGGATGTAGGTCACGTCCCATGCAAAGTCCGCCTCCCTCCACGTATCGCAATCCCAACTGCCCGAAACGGCCATCGCCACAACTTGAGAAGCAAAGGTGCCCTGGGCGAAGCCCTTCTTGGTTGCGGGCGAGGGCGCAACCTTGTGCGTTTGGATAGTATCGACGGACCACTGTATTGACTCGATCGCTACGGGCTCGGTTATAGTGCAGCGCCGATAGTCGTCGCTCACGACCGAGCCACCATTGGCCTTGATCATCGGGTCAAGCAGCATGTCGGTGACGAGCGGGTCCATGCCCCACTGTACCGTCTTGCCGCCCTCAACCTTGGTAAGCGTCTGTGCAGCATTGAGCATATCATCATAGGTCCAGGTGTCGTCGGGGTACGCGGCACCCACTGCATCGAAGATATCCTTGTTGTAGAAGAGCAGAGCCCCGACCCAACGGACTGGGAAGGCATAGAGGTCGCCGTGCAGCATGCTCGGGTATCGCAGACCGTTGAGATGCATCTCCATGTAGTAGTCGTCGGTATTGAGAGTAGCGTCGATGAAAGGCTGAAGGTTGAGGGCTATCCCCTGGTTGGCATGATCCCAGCCGTAAGCGATGCTTTCGCTATAGACATCAGGGAGGTCGCCCGATGCGGCGAGCGTCTGGAACTTCGTCCAATACTCGTCCCACGGTGGAGCCTCGAACTTGACCTTGATGGTCGGGTTATGGTCCATGAACGCCGGCAGAGTGATCTCGTTGATCTCCTTGGTGTTGCCAATACCGCCCTCCCAAGCCATCAGTCTCAGCGCGATCGCTTCTGCCGCCGCCGCCGGCTCGCCTGCGGCGGGAGTCTCAGCGGCGGTGCCAGTCGTCGACACCGTGCTCGTGGTGCCCGAGCAAGCCGTCATCAGGGCTGCTCCTCCCCCGATGGCCAGCATCCCACGAAGTGCCTGTCTCCGCGTCAGTCTGATAGTGCCCATCTCCGACCTCCTCCTCGCACAAGATGCGACGTCCAGTCGCGGTGTCTATCGGCGACCCTATCGGTGTCGGTGCTGCAGCCAACTCCGACTCTCCTGCAGCGCATCACAGTGACTGGCCGGCCCTGTTGAGCACGGCCATGTAGTCACGGCCACGGCTCACCAGATCTGGCGGCCGACCGTGCCGCCTTGCGCGGTAACGATATACCATCTCATACGGGGGTCCGACCCAGTACAGGCCCATCTCGAGTCGGCCGCTGAGGCCCCGCCTAGCCGCCTCCCGGATAGCCTCGCGCGCCGCGGCTGGACTGAGGTGCACGGCGGCTCCATTGTAGAGCCGGTTTTCGTCCTCTGTCAGACCGGAGGCAGACCCGCGCCTGATACCCACCTTCACGGCCGCCGTCTGGATCTCGGGTACGAGGCACGTTGCCTCGGCGCACGCGGCTGCATCCCCGGTCACCGTAACCACGGGCACGTCTAGACACGAGGCGCACATCATGAATTCGGCCAGCTCCCCGATGGCGATCCCGTTAAGGACTTGCTCCTCAATGGCAAAAGAGCCGGTGTGGCACAGGTGACCACCGTCGGTGTTGGACATGGCGTGCTGGCCGACGAACATGACAGCGTCGAAGTCACTAGTGAGGCCAAAGGGGTAGTCCAGAGGGCGGCCAGCGAGAAGCTGGGCCCGCGGGTGTATGAAACGCCAATCCAGACCGCCTACCCCGTGGCCATCCATCACCAGCACCTCCGTGGCCCCCGCCTCCAGTGCCCCCTCCACGGCTGCATTCACTTCCTGAGTGGCCAACCGGCGTGCCAGTGGCAGGTAGCATGAGCCCCTGAAGATATAGTCGTCGGCCGAGAGCACCCCTGCAGTGCCCTCAAGATCGGTCATCACATACACGCGCATACACGCATCCCCTTCTGTGCCGTGCTTAACAAGCTAACACCTAGCCCAACACGCGACCCGTGCGCACCGGCCATGCCCACCAACCGACTCCATCAGCTCAGTCCAAGAGTCTGTGCGAGCACCGCAGCCGCGGCAACCAGCATGTGCTCAGCGTAGAGTAGAAAGCCCAACGCCATGGGCCGGCCCGCTGCCCGACCCAGACACAGCCATACTACCCGTTCCCAGCACTACTCTCCATAGCCAGCCGTGCCACAGTTGTGCCATGCTTGTACCGCGGTCTCTTCGCTGCGGGACTCACTGCTCAAGACCGCGATCCGCCGTTCCTCCTTCATGTACTCCTATGCGCCCAGCTTCCACTATCCAGAGGTTGTTCTCGATTGGCATCGTGTCCAGAGCGTGCAGAAGCTGGCGCGTGAGTCCTTCCAGCAACGGTAGGCTTGGGTTCGTTGGTGGCCGTATGACCACGATGCTTCCTATCCGGCCTGGCGGAAAGCGCACTACATCGGCGAAGTCCCGGTCCAGAGTCACTAGACAACGTCGCTCGGCACGGCAGATGTCATAGAGGTACTGGTCAGGTGCTCCCTACAACCGCTCCTGCCATACAGTCTTGACATCGTGCCCGGCACGGCGGATGAGGGATTGCGTGCGCCTGCCCAGGTTCTCGTCGAGCTTGAGCCTCATGGAATGGTCTCGACCGGAATGTCAACGTACCTTTCCCGCGACATCTCTGCCCCGTAGGCGATGGCGGCACGGATGTCCTCCACCGTGAGCTGGGGATACTCCTCCAGGACCTCTTCCATGCTCATTCCGGAGGCGAGGAGGTCAAGAATGAGGGAAACCCAGATGCGGGTGCCACGAATGCACGGCTTCCCGAAGCACACGTTCGGGTCCACGGAGATGCGCTGCAACAGCAGTTTCACGACAATCGCCTCCCCCGGCAAAGCAGAAACTGTCTCTGACGCTCATGATATCCCACCCCGACACCAACCCGGAACCGGGATTGACGGCACGCCGGCGGCGGGGGCGACAACCAGAGCAGGAGGCGACCGTGGGTGAAGAGGTAAGCGAGCAGTTGCCGGAAGGGGCAGTGGAAGCGCTCGCTTGCCGAACATCGGCCAGAAGCGTATCATCATTGTAGATACGTCCTGTGGAGGTTTCCGTAGTGGAGACCCGGATCAAGAGGTGGGGCAACAGCTTGGCGTTGCGTATTCCGAAGCCGCTCGCCGATGAGGTCGGGCTGGAGGAGGACGCGCTTGTCGAGCTGTCCGTGGTGGACGGCGCTCTGGTGGCCGCTCCCGCCTCCGAGCTCTCCCTGGAGAAGCTCCTGGCGCAGGTGACCGATGAGAACCTGCACTCTGAGATTGACACCGGTCCTGCAGTCGGCAAGGAAGCGTGGTGAGCGCCAGCCCAGACGTCCCCGGCCGCGGCGACATCGTGTGGCTCAGCTTCAGCCCTCAGGCCGGGCACGAACAGGCAGGCAGGCGCCCCGCTGTGGTAATCTCGCCGGCGGCCTATAACGGTAGGGTCGGGCTGGCCCTCCTCTGCCCCATCACCAACCAAGTCAAGGGCTACCCGTTTGAGGTGGCCATACCTCCCGGCCTCCCAGTGACCGGAGTCATCTTGGCCGACCAGGTGAAGTGCCTGGACTGGCGAGCCCGACGGGCGGAGCGCATCGGTGTACTTCCGCCAGCGACGGTGGCCGAGGTACTGCGCAAGCTTGGAGCGCTGCTACGAGGCTAGGGCATCGTGGAAAGAGACGAGCCTCTCTCGCGAGACCAGGTTCACCAAGCCCTCGAGGCCCTCTACGACAATGTCCAGCTGGCCCACTGCGACCTGGTGACGCGCTTCTCCCGCCTGGCCGACATCGGCCGGCTGGACGAGCGGGCCGAGCGCGCCCGGGCCCTCTTCCTGGAGGCCATCGAGGTGCTCCGGCCCGCCCGCTCGGTCCCCTTCGGTTCCCCCGAGTCCCGCTTCTACGACCTCCTCTCCCTGCGCTACGTGGAGAACCTCACCCTGCCCCAGGTCATGCGCGAGCTCTCCCTCAGCCGCCGGCAGGTCTACCGGGACCTGGCCGAGGCAGAGGAGAAGCTGGCCCAGGTCCTGGCGTCCTGGCTGCAGGCTCAGGGCGAGGAGGCCGAGCCCTCCCGCCGGGGGCTGCTCAGCGACGAGCTGGCCGCCCTTCCCGCCGCCGCCGGCGAGGTGCAGCTGGGCGCTCTGCTGCAAGAGGTGGCGGATCTGGTGGGGGGCCTGGCGGACCGCCTGGGGGTGTCGCTCCACCTTCCGCAAGCCGAGGTCGAGCCCGGCCCGCTAGTCCTGGCCGACCGGGCCATCCTCAAGCAGGTCCTGGTGCAACTCCTGAGCGGTGCCGTGCAGAGCTCCCCCGGTGGCTTGGTCCGGGTGGAGGTGCAGAGCGACGAATCCACCTGCTCTCTCGGCCTGGTCTTCGCGCTAGGTGCGGGACAGGACATCGTGGATACGGCCTTGGTGATGGCAGCATCGCAGCGCCTGGCCCACCGCCTCGACCGCCGCGACGACGGGCAGGTAGAGGTGCGGCTGGAGCTGCGGCGGGGCCAACCGGCCTCGGTGCTCATCGTGGAGGACAACCCAGGCGCGGTGGAGCTGTACCGCCGCTATCTCTCCGGGGGCCGGTGGCGGGTCTCCTCGGTGCCCAACCCCACCCTAGCCCTCGAGATCGCCCGCCGCACCCGCCCCGACGTCATCGTGCTGGATATCCTCATGCCCGGCCTGGACGGCTGGAGCATCATCAAGGGCCTGCGGCAGCACGAGGACACCCGCGATATCCCCCTCCTGGTGTGCTCTGTTCTGGAGGACCCCAGCCTGGCTGGCTCGCTGGGGGCGAACGCCTACCTCACCAAGCCGGTCTCGCGGGCCCATCTGCTGCGGGCGCTGGGGGACTGCCTGGCGCCGCGTCCGGCTCCGGCAGATGACTGCTGAGGGCAGCTCCGAGCAGCCCCAACAAGTAGTCCTCCTGGAACTCGCTTCGACCCCACACGGAGAAGCTGGCCGGGGCTTGGGCCTCGTCTCCGGAGACGGCCGCGGTCACGGCCAGTATGCGAGTGTGCGCCAGCTCCGGCATCTCGCGCAGGGCGTGCAGCACTTCCAGCCCGCTCATGCCGGGCATCACCAGGTCGAGCAAGACTATGTCGGGGCAGTGCCTGCGGGCCAGCCGGATGGCCTCGGCGCCGCTATAGGCGGTGAGGACCTCGTCGGCGTCTCCCGATGCTTCCAGCATGCGGCGCACCAGCTGGACGAAGCCCCGGTCGTCGTCCACGATCAGGGTGCGTCTGCCGTTCGCTCCCCCATCCAACGCCTCCAGCAGCCTCTCGGACGTCATCGGCTTGGTGAGCACGGCGTCGAAGCCGGCCCCGTCCAGGACCTTGTGGGGCCCGGGCAGGGTGAAGCGGATGTGGGGCACGGGCTCTGGGAGGCTGAGGGTGAGTGGCTCCTGCAGACCCCCCGGCGCTACCGTCTCGATCACGGCGGCGGGGCGCAGCGCCTCCCACTGGTCCGCCAGCTGGGCGGCGCCCTCTACTGCCACCAGGTCGTACCCCTCCAGCCGGCGCCGAAGGTAGGTGAGGGCGGATTCGGCGTGGGCCAGCACCACCAACCTGGGCTTGAGGCGCGACCTGGGCAGAGGGAGGGCCTGCGCCCGACCCAGCCGCCCGCTGGGCAGGTCCTGGAGCGGAATGGTGAAGGAGATGGTGGCCCCGCCCTCGGGCCGGTTCTCCGCCCAGATGCGACCCCCGTGGAGGTGCACGAACTGGCGGGCGATGGCCAGCCCTAGGCCTTTGCCTCGCTCCGCCTGAACGGCGGAACCATCCAGCTGACGGTACTCGTCGAAGATCCACTCCAGGGCCTCAGCCGGTATTCCCGGGCCCTCGTCGCTCACCGAGACCACCACCTGCTGAGGCTGACGCCTGGCCGACACCAGAACCCGGCCGTGCGCGGTGACGCGGATGGCGTTGCTGAGCAGGTTGTAGAGCACTTGCCGGATGCGAGTCTCGTCTATGTAGACAGAAGGCAGCTGTGGCTCCCAGTCCCGCTCGATCAGGATATCCTTCTCCTCGGCCAGGCTCTCCACCCCTCGAAGGGCTCCCTCCAGCACCCGGGCGAGGTCGGAGTACTCCCGGCGAACTGGCATGGCGTTGGCATCCAGCCGGGCCAGGTCTAGGATGTCGTCCAGCAGGCTGGAGAGATAGCCGGCATTGCGCTGAATCTGGGCCAGGTCGCGTCGCAGGCCGTCGCTCCACTGGCCCATGCCGTAGAAGCCGGGATTGCGGTAGAGGAGCTCGCTGAAGCCCAGGATGATGTTCAGGGGAGTGCGGAGCTCGTGGCTGAGGCTGGCGGCGAAGCGGGACTTGAGCTGGCGCAGGTGCTCCGCCTCCTGGCGCGCCAGGGCCAGGGCGTGGTTGCTGCTCTCCAGCAGACGGTAGGCTGTGTCCAGGGCTCTAATGGTGCGGTTGAGCTTGCCCTGGTTGTCGCGCAGCTGCTCCACCAGGACTCTGGCCTCCGAGCCTCTCCGATAGGAGAGTTCGAGCAGCTCCTGCCAGGGCCGCAAGCCAACGCAGGTCAACACGCCGCCGCCGGCCGCCGTGTAGGCCATCCACGAGGCCGAATAGCCCTCAAAGGGCAGGAAAAGGAAGCCGGCAGCCAGGACGGCGCCCACGCCCAGCCCGGCGGCCGGGCCCAGGAGCAGGCCGGCGAGCAGAGGAGGGAAGAGCGGCAGGCTAGCCGTCGCCGGCTCGGGCAGGAGGTAGATGGCGGTCAACGAGGTGGCGGCCGATCCGGCGATCAGGGCTAGGGCCGACCCGCGAGGGCGGCGGTGGTGGAGGTAGGCGGCGGCCGCCAGCACCGCCGTGAAGGCGCTGGCGAGGACGATGAGCCTACCGTTGCCGATGTCGGAGCACAAGTGGAGCCAGACGCCGAGGATGAGAGCGGCCAGCGCCGGCAGCAAAGAGGCGAGCGACTGTGCCAGTCGCTCCTCCCGGCAGGCACCGGCAGCCAGGGCCGGCGCCCCAGGGGCCAAGTCGCCACTCGGGTTCATGTGTCCTCCTCGGGAGCGATGGCAGGCCATCCCCGAGCGCATTATACCTCACGACGGGGAGAAGGGGAGACAGGGAGACGCGGAGAGGGGGGGACACGGAGACACGGAGACGCGGAGAGGGGAGACAGGGCAGTGACTGACGAGTCTCCGCGTCTCCCCCTCTCCCCGTCTCCGCGTCTCCCCCTCTCCCCGTCTGGCCTCTGGCGTGCTCCCGGTCTGTGACGTATATTCGCAGTGGCGGCCCTCTCAGAGGGGCAGAGCAAGCAGATGGAGGGATGAGGTGCCAAGCGCCGAGACCCGGGTGGCCTCGAAGGCGGAGATGATCCGGGCCCTTCAGGACGAGATGCCGTGCCTGCGGGAACGGTTCGGAGTCGTGCGGCTGGCGCTGTATGGCTCCTTTGCCCGAGGAGAGCAGACCGAGGAGAGCGACGTGGATATCCTCGTGGAGCTATCCCGGCCGCTCGGGCTGGAGTTCGTGCAGCTGGCCTGCTACCTGGAAGAGAAGCTAGGGCGCCGCGTGGACTTAGCCACCTTCGACTCCCTGCACCGCACCAGCCGCAAGCCCTATCGCCAACTCGTGGCTGAAAGCATTCTGGAGGACCTGCTTGATGTCGAGACTGCGGCGAGATAGCAGCTATCTGGCCGACATCCTCGAGGCCTCTGAGCGAGTGGCCGCCTACACCGAGGGCCTCACTTACGAAGACTTCTTGGCGCGGCCTATGGTGCAAGATGCTGTGTTGCGCAACATCCAGGTGATCGGCGAGGCGACCAAGAAGCTGTCTAGCGGCCTCCGAACCGGTCACGCTCACATTCCCTGGCAGGCCATGGCCGGCATGCGGGACAGGATCGTGCACCACTACTTCGGCATCAACTACGAGGTAGTGTGGGACGTCGTACGCAAGGATCTCCCAAGAGTGGCATCACAGGTAAGGGCGGTTCTGGCCGAGGTGGCGCGAGGCGAGGGCGAGTAGTCGGGGCGCGCCTCGCGCCGGCGATCCGGGGCGAAACCTAGACCGGGGGAGAGGTTACGGGGGGATAGGTTCCAGGGTGTGGGGTACGGTCTCCAGGGGGGCGCCGGTGCCCTGGGCTTCCGGTGGTGCAGCTCGACCCTCGCTGGTGGCGCTCTCTGCCATGCGGTGTCACCGCATCGCGTGCCGCCATCTCACAGTCGCGGTGACGCGACTCACAGATGGTGGGAGCTGGCTCAAGATGGCTCGGTTGACGCCTGTCACGACGAGGTTCGCCAGGGTGGGAGGCACCATCACCGGGATCCGCGTGGTGGATCCCGCATCGGACCCCGCTCACGTCCTGGCAGCCCTGGTGAGCGAGGACCCGGAGGCGGTCTACTTCGCCGACTCGCAGGCCAAGCGGGCCGGCACCATGAGCAGCCTCCTGCACGGCGTGGGCATCTCCGCCGTGGCCTGGGACTCGATGGAGGCGGACGTCACCCTCTACCCCGCCGGGGCTGGCCCGGCCGCCGAAGGGGACTTCGTGGGGATCTGGGGACGGAGCACCGCCGGCATGCCGGGCTACGTGGAGTTCGACGCTCTGTATCAGGCAGCGGAGTTCGCCCACTTCGGGGACGAGGCGGACTCCTGGGGCGCCTTGGCCTACGACGCGGCCGACATAGTCGTCGCCGCCCTTGATCGGGCCGACAGCCTGGACTCCGAGGCCATCAGGGATGCCATCGCCGCCACCGCGAACTATCAGGGAGTGGTGGGCTTCCACGAGGGCTTCGACCAGAAGGGCGACGTCGTTCCGCAGTGGGTCTCGCTGAAGCACTACTACGATGGGGCGTGGCACCCCGTGCGGCCGGGCCTCGTGTACTTGCCGCTGGCGCTGACGGCCGGCTCCTAGCCTGCCAGGCACAGGAAAGGCCGCCTGAGGCCTCGCCCTGCCTCCAGCAATGGGCCCAGTGTCCTGCACGAGCGAGAGCCCGCAGGCGTCGCGCACCTCCCGGTCTCTTGCCACCGGTTACCTTGACAGCCCGCTGCGTTGGGCTATCTTGCCCTCACATCCCGCCCAGGAGGTCACTCATGGCACAGACGTCGCCCTCCGGCGCCGACACCGGCTGGTTCATCCACGACCGCTTCGGGCTCTTCATCCATTGGGGTATCTACTCCGCCGCTGCCCGCCACGAGTGGGTGAAGAACCGCGAGAAGATCAGCGACGAGGAGTACCAGAAGTACTTCGACCACTTCGACCCCGACCTCTACGACCCCGCGGTCTGGGCCCAGGAGGCCAAGAACGCGGGCATGAAGTACCTGGTGGTCACCAGCAAGCATCACGACGGCTTCTGCCTCTGGGATTCCGCCCTCACCGACTACAAGGCCACCAACACCCCCGCCAAGCGTGACCTGCTCCACCCCATGGTGAACGCCTTCCGCGAGCAGGGGCTCAAGGTGGGCTTCTACCACTCGCTCATAGACTGGCATCACCCCGAGTTCCCCATTGACGGACTGCACCCCATGCGAGACGACCTCGAGTTCCGGGAGGCCAACAAGGACCGCGACATCGCCAAGTACCGGGCCTACCTCCACGGCCAGACCCGCGAGCTCCTCACCCAGTTCGGCCCCATTGACATCATGTGGTTCGACTTCTCCTATTCCAGCCGAGACTGGGGCTGGTCCAGGGGCAAGGGCAAGGAGGACTGGGACTCGGAGCGCCTAATGAAGATGGTGCGCGAGCTGCAGCCGGGGATCATCGTCAACGACCGGCTGGAAATCGGGGGCGACATCAAGACCCCTGAGCAGTATCAGCCCCGGGGCTGGCTCACGGTGGACGGCAAGCCGGTGCTCTGGGAGGCGTGCCAGACACTGAACGGCAGTTGGGGCTACGATCGGGACAACCTGGACTGGAAGTCCACCGACATGCTGGTGCAGATGCTGGTGGACACCGTCTCTAAGGGGGGTAACCTGCTCCTCAACGTGGGTCCTAACGCCCGGGGCGAGTTCGAGCCCAAGGCCATTGACCGCCTGCGGGGCATCGGGGAGTGGACCCGGCTACACGGTCGGGCCATCTATGGCTGCACCGCCAGCGAGTTCACCCCACCGCCGGACTGCCGCTACACCCAGAACGGCAAGCGACTCTACCTGCACCTGTTCGCCTGGCCCTTCCGGCACGTGCACCTGGACGGGCTGGCGGGGCGGGTGGAGTATGCCCAATTGCTCAACGACGCCTCCGAGATCCGGATGGTGGAGATTGACCCCCACCAGCAAGCTCAGAACACCACCATGGGCGGAGTGGGCCGGGATACGCTCACCCTGCAGCTGCCGGTGCAGAAGCCGCCGGTTGTCGTGCCGGTGATCGAGTTGTTCCTGAAGTAGTGGGGGGTCCTCACCCGCCGGGATGCGAAGCTGGGCTCTTCCGCCTCTCTCCCACTCCGTGGGAGAAGGCTTGGGCTGAGGGCGTCGCCCACCGCGGCGACTCGCGCCATCAAGTAAAGGAGCACTCCATGGGATTCATCGAGTTAGCCCGGAAGCGTTACAGCGTACGGGCATACAAGCCCGACCCTGTGCCTGATGACGTGCTGCACCAGGTGTTGGAGGCAGCCCGCCTGGCCCCCACGGCGGCCAATCGGCAGCCCTTCCGCCTGGTGGTGATCCACACCCGAGGGCGAGAAGAGGAACTGCGCCGCGTCTACGGACGCGATTGGTTCGTCCAGGCACCTTTGGTCATCGCCATCTGCGGCGTGCCCGACAAGGGATGGACCCGGAGCAGCGACGGTAAGAGCTACACTGACGTGGATGCCGCCATCGCCTTCGACCATCTCACCCTGGCGGCGGCCGACCTGGGCCTGGGCACCTGCTGGATCGGCGCCTTTCACCCGGTAGAGGCCCGCCAGGTGCTGGGCCTGCCCGAGGGAGTGGAGCCCATCGCCTTCACTCCCCTGGGCTACCCGGCCGACAGCCCCAAGCCCAAGCAACGCAAGTCATTGGAGGAACTGGTCTCTTACGAGCGGTGGTGAAGGCGGGCTCTCGCGGCCGGGCGCGTCTCGATCGGGGGACAAGGTACGAGCCGGAGCCGAGGGCCACGCCATCGCGCCCAGTCCTCACCCGAGGAGTCCGCGTCCCCAGGCGCGGAGCCAACCCGACGAGCAGTGCGTCTCATCTGCGGGCCGAGGGCGAACGCGAGCGAGAGTCGAGGGCGAACACGAGGTTCGCCCCTACGCAGCGTTACCGTCCGAGATGCGCCGTTGGGCAGATCGGCATCACCCCGGCAACTGCGCTTCGATGCCTAGGACCGAGGGCGAACACGAGGTTCGCCCCTGCCATGTGGGTCCCACAATGGTCTCATTCTGAGATGCACCCCCCGCGGCCTTGTCGCTGGATGGACGCGGCCGAAAGCGCTACAATGGCGAGCAATGGCGGTACGCGGGCTCAATTCCGTCCCGGCGGGACCTCCGACCCCAGGGGTGGGTCCTGCCTCCAGTGACTGACCTAACAGCCTTCCGGATACCAGCAAGTGTGGACTGCTAGGGGCAAGGAGGTGCGGAATGGTCGCCGTCACGGTATCGCGCGAGCACGGAGCGTTGGGCACCGAGATCGGACATCGCGTCGCCGACCGGCTTGGTGGGCGCTACCTCGACCGTGAGCTGCTCGACATGGCCTTCCAGTTCGCTGGCTTGCCGGTCCCGGGGCCTGCTCCCCTCCGGCCCTCCCCGGCGCTGGAGCAGAAGGAGATGCCCGGCCTGGCCAGGCGCATCGTGGACGCCATCGCGGGACCCATCTCCGCTGGGCTGCAGCCGTGGCCCCGCTACGTCCCACCCCGTCCCGGTAGCGTAGGGGATGAGGACTCGCTGCTGCGTCAGGCGGTGGCCACCGACCAGGCCTACGTAGATCTGATGAGTCAGGTGCTGGAGCGAGTTCTGGAGCACTACCCGGATTCGGTGATCGTGGGCCGGGGGGCTCAGTGCGCTCTGGCGGGGCGCCCGGGCGTCCTGCACGTGCACATCTGCGCTACGGTAGCGGACCGCATACGACGTACGGCACAGGCGGAGGGGCTGAGCGAATCGGAGGCTGCCGACCGAGTGCACGCGCTAGACGAGGAGCGGGCTCACTACATCCGCCGCTACTACGCGGAGGACTGGCAGAAGCCCTGCCTGTATCACCTCACCCTGAATACCAGCTGGCTATCGGTGGATCAGGCGGTGGACATTATCCTGTACTCGGCAGGGGCTCTGGGGAGTGGGCAGGACTAGGTTGGGGCAAGCCCCGGCAGCGCGGCGCCGCCCCTCTCTGGTGATATTGGGTGCTGGAGCGGCGGAGGCACTGCTCGGTGCCGCAACCGTACTCTCAGGCAACCTGGCCGGCGGGTACCCGCAGGTGCTTCCCCCGGGTCGCGCGTTAGCCGGCCAGGGCGCGTGCCTGCTCGTAGTCCCGCATGAGTTGCCGGGCGCAGTCGGGGCAGACGCCGTGGCTGACGCCGGCGCGAGCGTAGCCTTTCCTTAAGCCCAGCTCTCGCCCGCACCAGGCACAGACCAGCATCACCAGGAACCCGGACTGCTCCTGGGCCAGGTGCCGGGCGATCACGTCCACGTCCTCTGCTGTGAACCGGGCCCCATCGGCGCCCGCCAGCGGGCTCAGCTGAGCCCGGCAAGCGTCGACGCAGCGAAGCACCACAGACGATGAGGCCCCAAGGAACTCGCCCACTTGTGCCGCTGTGAAGGTCATCCCGTTCCCCCTGACAATCGCCCCCTAGGGGTGACGCAAACACTCAAGCGCACGACCGGAGACGTCTGATGGCCGCTTGTG
Source organism: Anaerolineae bacterium (assembly GCA_013178015.1). Lineage (NCBI taxonomy): Bacteria > Bacillati > Chloroflexota > Anaerolineae > Anaerolineae bacterium. The sequence continues at coordinate 63,082 of JABLXR010000011.1, read as the reverse complement.
GCGCTGTCATCGCTCCGCCAGCCTTTCCGATCCCAATCGCGTCTTCGGGAACGCCAGCTCCGTCACCGAGCACGGACACACGGGCGAGATAGCGCGCTCCCTTGAGGCCACTGCATGACGTCGAGCCCAAGCTGGAATGTGAAAGCGGATAGAGCTAGCACGTACGGTGCAAGAATCGTGCCAGAGCTGGCGCAGGGGTCGGTTTGGAGAGCGGCCTGGGCAGGGCTATCATGGCGCCATCCGCACCGAGGAGGATTCTGGCTTGACCGATAGAGAGCGCTTCCTGGAGACCATGCGCTTCGGCTGCCCCGACCGCGTCCCCTATGCCTTTGGCGGTCCCCGTCAGGCCACCATGGCCGCCTGGTACTACCAGGGGCTGAAGCGAGATGCCGACCTGCACCGGGCCATGGAGTACGATGACTGGCGAGGCGTGCCCATAGATATGCTTCCACTGCCTCGGTTCGACGAGGTCACCCTCGAGGTGCGGGGCGACAAGCGCGTCTGGATAGACGAGCTGGGAACCACCCGGCTGGATCAAAAGAACCCGCTCACCCCCGGCTTCGTCACCCGCACCTGGCTCGACTTCCCGGTGAAGACCCGGGCCGACTTCAGGGAGATGACGAAGCGCTACCTGCCTGAAGCTCCGGGGCGCTTCGGCGACGACTGGCCGGGCTTCGTGGCCGCCAACCGGCCACCGCGCAGTCACGTGCTGCGCGCCACCGTCTACGGACCGTTCTGGCGGGTGCGCGACTGGGTGGGGTTCGAGGGCCTGTGCACCATGTTCCTGGATGACCCGGCCTTCGTGGAGGAGATGTTCGAGTTCGTGGCCGACTTCACCATCGCCACCTTCCAGCAGCCGGGCGTCGCCGAGCTGGAGATTGACTTCGTCATCATCAGCGAGGACATGGCCTACAAGACTGCCTCCATGATCTCGCCTGCCATGGTCCACCGTTTCATGGCTCCCCACTACCGCCGCATCAACGACGCCTTCCGCCGGGTGGGAGTGAAGAACATCGTGGTGGACAGCGATGGGCACGTGAGCGAGCTCATCCCCATCTGGATCGAGGTGGGCTTCGACGGCTCCTGGCCCACCGAGATTGCTGCCGGCAATGATCCCCTCGAGTACCGCAAGCGCTTCGGCAAGAACATCGTCCACTTCGGCGGCATCGACAAGCGCGAGTTGCGGTTCGACTTCGCTCGGGTGAAGGAGGAGGTCATGAGCAAGGTGCCGGAACTGCTGGAGCTGGGCGGCTACATCCCCATGGTGGATCACGGCGTCCCACCCGACATCCCGGTGCGCAACTTCCTCTACATGGCCGAACTCATCAAAGCGGTGGCCGAGGGCCGGGATGTGGATCGGGTCGCCATAGACAGGTACAACAATATCCTGGGACCGGTGCAGGAGGAGTGGAGCATGGACTTGGCGGAGAGGATCGTTATGCAGGACGTGATGGATGAGGCTTCGTAGAGGGTGCTTTCTTGGTGCAGGCATGGATTCTGCCTCTGCGAGGCGTCTCCAGGTGCCCGACGGCCGCCGGCTGAGTGACAGGCGGAGGCTTACACAAGCTCAGACTGGAGGAGAGCATCGTCTATGACCCCACGTGAGATGGTCATCGCCCAACTGCAGCATGAAGAGACGCCCTACGTTCCCTACACCCTGGACTTCGAGGGCGACGTCGCCGAGCGCCTCGACACCCACTACGGAAGTGCCCGTTGGCGTCAGTGGGTGGACAACCACCTGCGTGCCGTGCCGGGCGCTGACCTGGGCACGCCGGACCCCGCGAGCGGTCCCCTGGTCCGCGACTTGCACGGTACCCTGTGGAGGACGGACCGTCGTCCGGTGCACCTGGAGGAGCCGGCCCTGCGAGAGCCCAGCCTTGAAGGCTATCACTTTCCCACCATGGATCAGGTCTTCCCTCCGGGCCACCTCGAGGCGTCTCGCCGGGCGGCCGAGAGCCTCCGGGAACGTTACTTCGTCTACGCCGGAATCGGCTTCGGCCTCTTCGAGCGCACCTGGACCCTGCGGGGGTTCAACGACGCCCTCATGGACGCCGCCGCGGATCCGGACTTCTACGACGAGTTGGTGGAGCGCGTCGCTCGGCACCAGCTGGACTTGCTCGACCGGGTGCTGGAGCTGCCTATAGACGGTATCCGCTTCAGCGACGACTGGGGCTACCAACGGGGCGTGCTGCTGGGCGCCGAGCGTTGGCGCCGGTTCATCAAGCCGCGCCTGGCCCGGCTGTACCGCCGGGTTCACGATGCTGGCAAGTATGCCCTGAGCCACTGCTGCGGCAACGTGGCCGAGGTACTGCCCGACCTGATCGAGATCGGGCTCGACTGTCTGGAGAGCGTCCAGCCCGAGGCCATGGACCCCTATGAGCTCAAGCGGCAGTATGGCGACCGTATCGCTTTCTGGGGCGGCCTGGGCTCCCAGTCTACCATTCCTTTCGGCACCCCCGCCTCGATTCGGGCGGAAGTGAATCGCCTGTGTCATGAGATGGGACGCGGCGGGGGCTACATCCTTGGCCCGGCCAAAGCTCTCCAGCCAGAGACTCCCACTGCGAACGCCGCCGCCGTGGTGGAGAGCTTCCTGGCTCAGGCAGGGGTGGCGATCGCTTCCGCTTGCTGAGGGCGAGTTCCCAGCAGAAGGGCGTATTCAGACGCTGACAGCTATACTGACAATCCACATGCTGCTATGCTGTGGGTCTGATCGCGCACAGAGGCGGAGCGGGGTCGAGGCGATCCGGCTTGGTGTGAGGAGCCAGTTCAGTGAAGCACCCAACGTTAGGCGGTAGAACCCCCACCGACTCAGGGCTGCCTGAGGCGATTGAGCGGTCGTCCCAACCCAGTGCTGCCGGCCGAGTTGGCGGCGGGGCTGTTCGGGCGAATGCGGCCCTGATGAGGCTCCTGGGCTACGAGCCAGGTGAGATTAGCGGGGACCGCCTGGCGGAAGCGCTCACGCCGGGGGAGTATCGGGATGCCGAGGCCCGGGCTATGGCCGCATTCATCAGTGCCGGCCAGCCTCAGTGTTACCGGAAGGAAGTGACCCGGCGCGATGGATCTCGAGTGCGGGTGGAGGTGCTTCTGCACGCCTTGCGCGATGAGGCAGGCGTCGATGGGTATTGCGCTACCTACCTCGAGTTGGAGGCTCACAGGGAAGCCATCTTCGCCAGCATCACCGATGGCCTGGTGGTGGCGGACCTGGAGGGAAACATCCTGGAGATGAACCCCGCCGCGCTGCGCCTGCATGGGTTCGGCAGCGTGGACGAGGCCCGGAAGCACTTGAGCCGATATGTGGACCAGTTCGACCTCTTCTACGCTGACGGGCGACCCATGCCTCTGGAGGAATGGCCCCTGTCTCGAGCCATCCGTGGGGAGACTTTCCCCCGCTGCAAAGTCCTGCTAAAGGACCGCGTGACTGGCAGGGAGAAGGCTTACTCCTATGCGGGCACCCACGTGCGCGATTCCGCCGGGGTCCCTTACCTGGCCATCCTCACCATCCGCGACATCAGCGATAGGATGCAGGCAGAGCGCGAGATCGAAAGCCTGGCCCGTTTCCCCCGAGAGAACCCACAGCCGGTTCTGCGAGTGGGCTCCGATGGAACCATACTCTACGCGAACCCGGCCAGCCGGCCGATACTCTCGGCCTGGGGACGGGCGCAGGGTGAGGTACTCCCGGAGGAGTGGCGGGAACAGCTCAGCGCCTCTCTGGGGTCGGGACAGAACCGCATGCTGGAGATGCACGTCGAGGGCCGTCACTTCGAGCTGGAACTGGTGCCCTTCACCCGGGCTGGGTATGTCAACCTGTATGGGCGGGACGTTAGCGATCGCAAGGCGATCGAGCAGGCCCGAGAGCGGCACTTCGGCCGCCTGCAGGCCCTGGTGAGGATCTCCCGGCGGGTCCTGGCGGAGACCACGTTCGAGGGGCTGCTGCATCAGGTGACTTACGGGGCCTGTGAGCTTACCGGCGCCGGGGTGGGGGCAGCCGGTCACGGCTACCGGGATGGTACCTTCGGGGTTGGCGTTTCATCTCAGACTGGGGAGTTCACTCTCTGCTCCACCAGCAATGTCTTCTGCATGGAGAGGGGTGGGGTCTACCGGCGGTTGCTGACCGAGGTGCCGTCACTCCGGCTAACCGATCAGGAGCTGCGGTCACATCCAGACTGGTGGGGGCTGCCCGAGGGGCATCCGCCCCTGCGCGGGCTGTTGGGGGCGCGGACTGTGGACGCCTCCGGTCGGCCCAACGGCGTGATCCTGGTCTCGGATAGCCTGAATGGCGAGTTCACCGAAGAGGATGAGGCCGCCTTGTCACAGCTGGCAGCCGTGGCTTCGCTGGGCTTGCGCCACATCGAGGCGCGTGCTGAGGCAGAAGCCCGCACCCGCGAGACGGAGGCCATCCTGGAGTCTATCGCCGATGGCGTGTGGGTCTATGACCCTGAAGGCAGGATCGTGCGCATGAACGCCGCCGCCCGCCGACTCAGCGGATACTCCGAGGTGGAAGCGAGGCAGACCATAGCGGAGAGGGGCCCCGCGCTCAGGCTCAGGACGTCGGAGGGGCGCACCTTGACCCCGGAGGCCCTTCCTGCTGCTCGGGCTCTCCGGGAAGAGACGGTCAGATCCTTGGTCATGGGAATCGAGCAACCGGATGGCAGTACCGTCTGGGTCTCCAACAGCGCGGCCCCGATCCTCACTGCGGACGGCCGGCTCCTGGGGGCCGTGGCAACCTCTACTGACATCACCGAGCTGCGCCGGGTCAACGACCAGCTGGAGGCCCGGCGGACTGAACTCCTGGCGTTGGCCCAGGATTTGGAGTTGGAGCGGGAGCAGTTGGCGGTCACCTTGCGATCCATTGGCGATGCGGTGGTTGCGGCCGACCCGGAAGGCTTTGTAGTGCTGATGAACGCCGCCGCCGAGAGGTTGACCGGCTGGGACGAAGATAGCCTGAAGGAGAGGACTTTGGTCGAGCTTCTGGATCGGTCCTTCAGCCTCCACTACCCCTCCGGCGAGCCGCTTCCGCTGCAGGAATGGCCGTTGACCGATGCCCTCAAAGGGGAGGCTTTCTCCGGCCTAGAAGTCGAGCTGCGGGCACGGGATAGTGGAACGGTGACGGTGCTGGACTGTTCCTTGCAGCCCGTCCGGGACCAGGAAGGACGGCTGCTCCTCACGGTGATCGCTGCTCGGGACATTACGACGCAGAAGCTGGTGGAGTGGGAGCGCCGACGGCTGGAGAAGCTGAAGGTGGACTTCATCGCCAACACCTCCCACGAACTGCGCACCCCCCTGGCCTCGGTCATGGGATACACCGAGCTGCTCCTGTCCGGGGGCGCGGGCGCCCTCAGTCCGGTGCAGCAGGAGTTCTTGCAGACGGTCTACGACAGCGGTGAGCGGCTCCGTTGGCTCATCGACGACATTCTGGACGTCTCCCGGATGGAGGCGGACAAGCTGGACCTGGAGCACGCCCGAGTGGACTTGGTCAGACTAGCCCAGGGAGCGATGGAGCGGCTGCGGCCCAGGGCCGACCAACAGGGCGTGCACCTGGATGCGGACTTGCCTGCCGAGCTACCTGCCATGCTGGGCGACCCCCGGCGACTGGAGCAAGTTCTCGGCAATCTGCTCAGCAACGCCATCAAGTACACCCCTCAAGGTGGGTCGGTGACCTTGTCTGCCTCCCATGAGGGTGAGTGGCTGGAGGTTCTGGTGCGCGACACCGGCATCGGCATCGCCCCCGAGGATCTGCCTCACCTGTTCGAACGTTTTCATCGCGGTCGCAACGCCATCAACGAGAGCATCGGGGGAACGGGCCTGGGGCTATACATCAGCAAGACCATCGTGGAGGCGCATCGGGGGCGCATCGAGGTGGAGAGCCGACCGGGCGAGGGCACTGTGGTCCGCGTCTTGTTGCCCGTGCCGCCCAAGGAGCCAGTGCGTGGGGCATGAACGCCCCAGTCTAGGCGCGTCGGAACGGGCGCGCCTCAGACGTATCGCTCCTAGGAACTGGCTCGGTCCGGGGGGCCCCATTCGGCGTGTTCCTGCCGGTCGAGCTGGAGGGCTCATCCGGGCGGGATGAGCCCTCGGTTGATGCGCTCAGGTCTTCAGGTCGTCCCTCAGGCGCTCGTACTCCTCGCGGCTAATCTCGCCTCGGGCGTATCGCTCTCGCACGATGTCGAGCGGGGATGGCCGCCCTGCCGCGGCATCCCGATCCCGGGTGGAGCTGCCGGTCTGACGGCCCGCGCTTACCAGCCAGATCACCAGTGCTGCTAACAGAACGATGAAGAGCAATCCACCGAACATCATGATCAGACCTCCTAACCAACCCATGCCTCCCCAAGGCATCCCGTGCCACCACATCATGCTTTCTCCTCTTTGGCTATACTCTAGGCAGACCTAATGCCTAAATACTATATCACAGCCCTAGACTATACAATCTGCCTTAGCCGGGCGTGTGGGCCCCGCAGAGCCAGTGGGCGGACGATTGGGCTCCCAGGGAAGCGGCCCTGGGAGCCCAATCGGTTGGTGCCGACTTTCGCCTAGCTGGTGCTGGGCCGGCTCCAGCGGCCGCCGTAGGGTAGGCCGTCCTCGCCGGCGAAGGGGCACATGCCACCGTAGCGGCCGAACCCATGCCCACCCCAGGGGCCGGCGCCGCGCCCGGCCATCCAGTCGGCCTGCGCCTGGGTGATCAGCCCCTCAGCGACTGCCTTCTCCAGGGCCATGTCGCGAGCCTGCTGCATGAGGGCGGGGATGTCCTCCGGAGCCACGCCCTGCGCTAGAGCTATCTGCCAGAAGGTCTGGCCTTCGGCCTGGGCGGCCTCGAAGTCCGCCACTTCCATGCCCAGAACCTCGGCCATGCTCTCGACCATTACGTCGTGCAGGACGCCGGTGCCGGCCGGAGCGACCCCGTTTCCCCACACGCCCCGTCCGCCCATCATGCCGCGGCCGTAGCCGTAGGTTCCGGGCCCTTGGGCCTCCACCGCCAGAACCCCACCCAGGGCCAGAGCCAGGACGGACGCCACTGCTAGCACTGCTAATGCCTTTCTCATCTGTATCTCCTTCTATCGAGGGAGCTAGTCGCTCTCCCATCGCTATGGCCTGAGGATAGCGCAAGAATGTGGAGAACCGATGGAAATCGGATGGAACGCTGATGACGCTGATGAGGCACTGATTGCCGCAGATCGTCTCTTCGTTGTGTCTGATCAGCGTTGATCTGCGCAGCATCAGGCCAATCGACGCACCATGCGCTTTGGGCCTTTGCCGCGCCTTGCCGCGCGGTGTATCATCGGGCGGCTTGCGCCGGGAGGGGGACATATGATCGCTATCCGTCCCGAGGTGGTGATCGGCCGCATCGAGCCAAACATCTACGGGATGTTCATCGAGCATCTCGGTCGCTGCATCTACGGTGGCATCTTCGACGAGGGCTCGCCCTTGAGCGACGCCGAGGGCTACCGCAAGGACGTCCTCAAGGCTTGCCAGCGGTTGGCCCCTCCCGTCCTGCGCTGGCCCGGGGGCAACTTCGTCTCCGGCTACCACTGGCAGGATGGTGTAGGTCCTCGGGACAAGCGTCCCCGTCGGTTCGACCTGGCCTGGTTCGAGGAGGAAAGCAACCGCTTCGGCACCGACGAGTTCCTGGGCTTTTGCCGCCGCCTCAACACTCAGCCCTACATCTGCGCCAACGCCGGTAGCGGCACCATCGAGGAGGCGGCTGGCTGGGTGGAGTACTGCAACGGTTGGACCAACACTCACTACGCCAACCGGCGCCGCCGGCATGGCAACTCCGTCCCCTTCAATGTGCCCTACTGGGGCCTGGGCAACGAGGTGTACGGCTCCTGGCAGATCGGACACCTTGACGCCGAGGACTACGCCAAGAAGGCCCTGGAGATGGCCAAGGTCATGCGCTGGACCGACCCCAACGTGCGCCTAGTCGCCTGCGGCCTGGGCCGGGAGGAGTGGGACCTGCCCGTGCTGGAGAGGATGCGCGGCCAGGCCGAGTACCTCTCAGTACACTGCTACGTGGGCAGCCCGGACTACTACCGCAACGTCTGCGCCGTCTCCGCCATGGAGGAGATCCTGGAGCGGACCAAAGCTTCCATCCGACAGGTCTACGAGGTGGAGGACGCCGCCCAGGCCCCGGTGAAGATCGCTGTGGACGAGTGGAACGTGTGGTACCGGGCCCGGGGGAACGAGCGTTTCGCCGCGGCCGACAAGCTCCGCGAGGTGTACGACCTCTCCGACGCTCTCTGTGTGGCTACCTTTGTGCACCTCTTCCAGCGGGAGTGCCGTACGGTGACTATGGCCAACCTGGCCCAGATGGTGAACGTTATCGCTCCCATCCTCACCACGCCGGAGAGCATTCTGCTCCAGAGCATCTACTACCCACTGGTTCTGCTGCGACACCATTCGGGCCCCCTGGCCGTGCAGGTGGAGGCAGAGGGCGACTGTGTTCCCGAGGAACGGGCAGGCGCGGTAGCCTGCCCCTACCTCGATGTGGCCGCGAGCCTCAGCGAGGACGGCCGTAAGCTGTATCTCAGCGTGGTGAACAGGCACCAGACCGAGGACATCGAGGAACCGGTGCAGGTAAAGGGTGCCGCCCTTGGTGACGTTCGAGCGTGGGAATTGAACGGGCCGGACGTCCACGCCGTCAACACGTTCGAGTGCCCCGAGGTCGTGTCGGCCCGCGAAGTGCAGGCAAGTCTGGGGCAGGGCGTGTACGTCTTCCCTGCCCACTCACATACCGTGATGGAGGTGGCGCTGCATTGATCCGCGCCGACAACTCCGATCTGCACACTCACACCGGCTACTCCGATGGGCGCGGCAGCTTGGAAGACAACGTGCGCGCCGCCGAGGCGGCCGGCCTCGACGCGGTGGCCATTGCCGACCATCTCTTCCCTGAGAGTCACCCTCGCTTCGGCGATCGGGGCAGGCTGCGCCAGCGGCTGGAAGAGATGCGGCAGGTGCGCTCCTGGGCCGGCCTGACGGTAGTAATGGCCGTGGAGGCGACCGCCACCGACGTGGAGGGTACGCTCTCCGCTTCTCCCCAGGACCTCGAGGGGGTGGAACTGTCCCTGGTTGACGTCGGCTCCATCACCGCCGGCGTGGCGACCTCGGTATTGCCAGGACGAGCCCGTCAGCTGGCGAGCGTCTTGCGCTTGTACGAGCGCCTGGCCGGGAACGAGCTGGTGGACGGGCTGGCGCACCCTTTCGCCCTGGGTTGCTTCGGGCTGGATATCACGCTAGAGGACCTACCGGAGACTGCCCTGCGGGAGTTGGGCGCGAACTTGGCGGAGCACGGGACGGCCTTCGAGATCAATAACGGGTTCTGGTGGTGGTGGCCGCAGTTCCACCCCATGCAGGTGGCCGAGCTGTACGCGCGGGTAGTCGCCGCGGTGGCGGAGGGCGGGGCCCGCTTCACTCTGGGAAGCGATGCCCACTGCAATACAGGGGTGGGAAACTTGAGCTGGGCCAAGAGAGTGGCGCAGTTGGCTGGCCTGAGCAGCGACAGCTGGGCCGTCGTGCAGGACCTAGTCGGCGAACGAAGGTGAGCGCTGGATGGTCAGGGCACCGCTCCGCGGGCACATGCGGCCGGCAGCAGGCGGACTGTGCCAGCGAGACGGCGCTTGTGGAAGACTGGGGCGGCCCGAAGAGGATGAGGCGTTGGCCCGCTGGCAGCCACAGCGATCAGCTCGAAGGCGACGGGTGCCTGTGAGCGTTCTGCGCGTCCGTATCGCTCAGCGGTTGCATCCCGGTTGCCTGTGTGTTCTCTCGCCTGTCGCCTGAGTCTTTGGTCACGTGAAGGAAGTGGGAATGCCGAGAGAAGTGGTGGAAGAGACATTCGACGTCATCGTCATCGGTGGGGGCCTGGCGGGGGTGTGTGCCGCCGTGGCAGCAGCCCGCCACGGAGCCTACACCGCCCTGATCCAAGACCGCCCAGTTCTGGGGGGCAATTCCTCCAATGAAGTCCGGGTGAGCGTTACCGGGGCCTCGGCGGGAGGGCGCAACCCCTTTGCTCGAGAAACGGGAATCGTAGACGAGTTGCTCATCGAGGACCGCTTTCGCTCCTCCACCCCGTACCCGGTCAACGGCGAGCCGCGCCCTAACTGGGACTGGCTCCTGGCCGAGTGGGTGACGCGCGAGCCCAACCTGGTACTCTTCCTGAACACCCGGGCCGTAGAGCCGGTGATGGACCCGGATGCGAGCACCATTCGCTCCGTTCGCTGTCTGCAGACTAGCACCGAGCGGGAGTACTTGCTCCACGCCCACACCTTCGTGGACGCCAGCGGGGACGGGTCCATCGCGGCCCAGGCGGGCGCGGAATTCCGCTACGGCCGAGAGGGCAAGATGGATCAGCCGCGCGACAGGCGCGAATCGCTGGCACCTTTGCGGAGTGACGAGGAGGTGCTGGGGAGCAGCCTCATGTTCAGTGCCCGTGACGTGGGGCATCCGGTGAAGTTTACTCCGCCTCCCTGGGCTCACGATTACCCGAAGGAGGAAGACATCCCCTATCGGGAGCACAGCCACATCGCCGCCGGCTACTGGTGGATCGAGTGGGGCGGCAAGCAGGATACCATCGGCGACAATGAGCTCATTCGCGACGAGCTGCTCAAGATGGTGTACGGCATCTGGGACCACATCAAGAACCACGGCTCCCACAAGGCAGACAACTTGGAGCTTGACTGGGTGGGAAGCGTCGTGGGGAAGCGCGAGTCTCGCCGCTTCCTGGGCGATTACGTGCTGAGCCAGATGGACATCGAGGAGCGGCCTCAGTTCCCCGACGCGGTGGCGTACGGCGGCTGGCCCATGGACACCCACCCGGCGGATGGGCTCAAGGCGCGGGAGATGGCCTGCATCCAGATCTACCCACCTGGGCCCTATGCCATCCCCTTGCGCTGCCTGTATTCTAAGGACGTGCCCAACCTCTTCCTGGCAGGGCGCAACATCAGCGCCACTCACTTGGCCTTCGCCTCCGCCCGGGTGATGGGCACCTGCGCCGTAGAGGGGCAAGCGGTGGGGACAGCCGCCTGGCTCTGCGCCCAGTACGAGTGTTTCCCCCGAGACATCGCCACCACCCACATCCAGGAGCTGCAGCAGATACTGCTCAAAGACGGCTGCTACATCCCGGGGGTACGCAACCGAGACGAGGGCGATCTGTTGCGGGGAGCAACCGTGACCGAGACCTCGCACTACGGGCCCCTGGAGATGACCCATTTCGACCGTATGCTGACGCTCGATTCGGATCGGGCCCAGATGTTCACTGTCTCCGAGCCCTATCTGGAACGGGTCTCGGTATGGCTGGAGTCTGACGCCAAGGAGGACGTAGAGATTCGGGCTAGCCTGTACCGGGCTGAGCACCTGACCGACTTCTCCTCCACCGATCCCATCGCCGTGGCCGTGGCTACCCTTCCGCCCAAGCGACGGGTATGGGTTACCTTCCCCTTCGAGGCTACGGTGGAGCCGGGCGGCGTCTACTGGATCAAGCTCGACGAATCCCGCCGAGTGACGTGGGGGCTGGCGGACGAGTCCATTCCAGGGGCCCTGCGGGCGGAGCGCATGGAGTTCCGCAAGCTGTGGTTGCCGCGCCAGGGCTGTCACACGTTCCGCCTCATCCCCAAGTCCTATCCCTATCGAGGGAGCAATGTGGTTAGTGGCGGGACCCGGCCGGAGCGAGGGCCGGAGCTGTGGATCAGCGATCCGAGCGCCCGTCTTCCCCAGAGCGTAGAGCTCGAGCTGCCCGGCCGGCTGGAGGTGGATACGGTGTATCTCACCTTCGATACCGATCTGGACAAGCTAGTGTCTTTCGGGCCTGTGCCCGAATGCGTGCGGGACTACACCATCTCCTACCTGAACGACAAGGGGGAGTGGGAGGTCATCGTGCGAGAGACGAACAACCACCATCGCCTGCGTCGGCACGAGTTCCCTCCGGTGTATGCGTCCAGGCTTCGCCTCACCGTGACGGCCACCAATGGAGCTCCCTCCGCGCGCGTGTACGAGATACGTGCTTACCGAGAGCGCCCAGAAGAGCCGATTGAGGCTCCGGAGCAGGAAGAGGCAGCCGAGACGGAGGAGCAGTCGGAGCCGGCCGCGGAGGCGCCAGGACCCGCCGTCGGCCAGGCCGAGGCATCAGACGAGGCGTAAGGCCGGGGAGCGTCCGGACCTCGCTACGCCAACCGCCGCAGGCCGCCTTTTCGTCCTCCGGAAGTGCCTGGAGCACAGGGGTGTGGCCGGCCCTGGCGCGCGCCGCAGCTACCGGTACCAGGCCTCCCGAGTCCGGGGCATGGCGCTGGTGCCGTCCGCGGCCGGTTTCACCAGGAGGGTCTGGTACACGTTGGTGGTGGCGCGGTCGAAGCCGTGGGCCGAGCCGGCCAGGAAGAGCCGCCAGGTGCGGTAGGTGCGCTCGCCGGCTATGCGGCAGGCTGCCTCGGCCTGGGCCTCCAGCCTGGACAGCCAGTGGCGCAGGGTGAGGGCGTAGTGCTCGCGCCAGCTCTCCACGTCCCGCACCTCGAAGCCGGCCTCCTCGGCGAAAGCCAGTGCCTCGTTGATGTGCACGAGTTCGCCATCGGGGAAGATGTACCGCTCGGAGAAGGTCTTGCGCCGGAGCAGGCGGGAGGGCAAGGACGCTTTCCCGGGCTTGCCCTGGGTGGCGATCCCGTGATTGAGGAGAAGGCCCTGAGGCTTAAGTAGGCGGTAGGCGTTCTCGAAGTACTGGCGCAGCCGGGCACGGCCGACATGCTCGAACATGCCGACGCTCGCGATCTTGTCGAAGGGCCCCTCGGTCACGTCGCGATAGTCCCGCAATTCGACCCAGGCACGGTCTGCCAGACCGGCGGCACGGATGCGTTCGTTGCCGAGCTCGTACTGGCGCTGGCTAAGGGTGATGCCCAGGGCCTGCACTCCGTACTTCTCCGCAGCGTAGGTGACCAGGCCGCCCCAGCCGCAACCGATGTCGAGGAGCCTCTCGCCGGGGCGGAGGCCGAGCTTCCGGCAGATGATGTCGAGCTTGGCTTCCTGGGCCTCGTCGATGGACTCGGCCCCGGTGCGGAAGTAGCCGCACGAGTAGACCAGGCGGGAGTCCAACCAGAGGGAGTAGAAGTCGTTACCCACGTCGTAGTGGTACTGGATGGCGGCGCGATCGCGCTCCTGGGAATGCACGCGGCCGCGCATCCGGGCCCGTTGCCGACCGGGGATGGCGGCGGGCGGCTGGCCTGGCAGTGCCAGCACGTCGCGGGCCAGGGATAGCCAGTCGGTGAGGCTGCGCTCCGGTTGGAGCAGCATGTCGCCCAGCCCGATGGCGGCGATGATGTCCCCCTCGATGTCGAATTCGCCGTCTATGAAGGCTTCCCCCAGGGCCAGGTCGTCAGGGGGCCAGAACATGCGCCGCAGGGCTCCCTCGCGATTGATCACGATGGTGAAGCGGGGCTCTATGCCCTGATCGGGTGGGCTGACCTCTCCAGTCCAGAGCCGAAGAGCGAAGTCGCGCGGCTGGCAGGCGGCGAAGAGACGGTCCAGGATGGAGAGGCTGCGGGCCACCGCTGGATCGGGTGTTGCGGACGAAGCTGCGGATTCCACCGAAGTCTGCGCCATCTGCGGCCTCCTCTGGGTGGCGGGCCGATGGCCGGATTGTAGCACCGGAGAGCGGTCCCGGCGACCCATGCGAGTTGTGGGAAGGCGACTTAGGCGTGGCAGAGGCCTGTCCGAAGAAGCCGCTGCATCCGATGAACCCAGGTGGAAGTAGGTATGGTGGTCCTGGCTAGGAGCGCTGGCACACAGCCAGCTAGACTGGAGGCCTCGCGGTCTCCTCACGAGCAGTCAGCGATTCGCCCCTCCCTAGGAGACTAGGGGGCGACGACAACAGGTCACAGGAGCCGCTGCTCCAGGCGCTTGAGCAGCGCCAGTGTAGTGTAAGCCAAGATGGTGGCCGCCACCGCCAGCCAGTAGTAGCCCACCGCCACTGCCATTCCGATGGCCGCTGTCGCCCAGAGCCCGGCGGCGGTGGTCAGTCCTTTTACCTCTCGCGATGCCTCCCCGCCAATCCTGAGCACCGTGCCGGCGCCAATGAAGCTGATGCCGACGACCACCTGGGCTGCCACCCGGGACGTCTCCGAGCCGGGGAAGGCGGCGAAGCTCAGGATGGTGAAGAGGCAGGAGCCCAGCGAGACGAGCATGAACGTGCGCAGGCCGGCCGGAAGGTCCTTGCGCTCGCGCTCGAGACCGATGGCGCCGCCCAGCAGCAGAGCGAAGAAAAGCCGAAGGGCCCACTCGCCCTCGCGCAGGAACTGCATCCACGTCTGGTGCACGATCAGGTCCACAGTCGCTGCTCCTGTACCAAATATAGGAAGCACGAGGGCCCGCTGGTTAGCGGGCCCCGTAAGTCCATGCCGTGGCGAACCTTGCGGTGGCGCGGCGAGATCAGACGTCCTTGAAGGCCTTGACCGTCTCCCTGACCGAGGCCTGAGCGGCCGCCAGGCGGGCGATGGGCACCCGGAAGGGAGAGCAGGACACGTAGTCCAGACCCACCTGGTGGCAGAACTCGATGGACGAAGGGTCGCCACCGTGCTCGCCGCAGATGCCCACTTCCAGATCGGGCCGGGTCTGACGCCCTCGCTCGGTACCCATCCTGACCAGCTGCCCCACGCCCTCCCGGTCCAGGACCTGGAAGGGGTTCTCGGGCAGGATCTTGTCTTCGACGTACTGGAGGAGGAACTTGCCTTCGGCGTCGTCGCGGCTGATGCCGAAAGTGGTCTGGGTTAGGTCGTTAGTGCCGAAGGAGAAGAACTCGGCGTACTCGGCGATCTGATCGGCCGTGAGGCAGGCCCGCGGTATCTCGATCATGGTGCCGAACATGTAGTCCACCTCGGCGCCCTGCTCCTCGGTCACCTGCTTGGCCACCTTCTCTAGCCGGGAGCGGGTCTCGCTGAGCTCATTCACGTGGCTGATCAGCGGTATCATGATCTCGACGTGAGCCTCGACGCCTTCCTTGGTGACGTTCGCGGCCGCTTCCAAAACGGCCCGGGTTTGCATCTCGATAATGCCCGGGACGACCAGGCCCAGGCGGCAGCCACGCAGGCCCAGCATGGGGTTGGCCTCGCGCATGGCAGCCACGGCGCTGAGGAGCTCGCGCTTCTCGCGGATGGCCGCCACGTCGGCACCCTCACACTCCATGCGGGTGACCTCGACCAGCAGGTCTTCGTACGACGGCAGGAACTCATGCAGGGGCGGGTCAATGAGCCGGATGATGACCGGTAGACCGTCCATGGCCCGGAAGATGCCCTCGAAATCGCCTCGCTGGAAGGGCAGCAATTGGTCCAGGTATTGCTGCCGCTCATCGTCGGCCTCGGCGAGTATCATCTTCTGCACGATGGGCAGGCGCTCTTCCTCGAAGAACATGTGCTCGGTGCGGCAGAGGCCGATGCCCTCGGCGCCGAACTCGCGGGCGCGGGTGGCGTCCCGGGGGTAGTCTGCATTGGCGCGGACGCCCAGGCGCCTGAGCTCGTCAGCCCAGCTGAGCAACTCCACCAGCTGGTGCTGGTCCTCGTACTTGGTCTCGATCATGGCGATCTCGCCCTTGAAGACCTCTCCGGAGGTGCCATCTATGGAGATGACCTCGCCTTCACGGATCACCTGTCCATTGGCAGTGAAGGAGCGATCGCTCATGTTGATGCGGATGGCTTCGCAGCCGGCCACGCAGGGCAGGCCCAGCCCCCGGGCTACCACTGCCGCATGGCTGGTGGCTCCGCCGTGCTGAGTGAGGATGCCCTTCGAGCGCAGCATGCCGTGCACGTCGTCGGGGGAAGTCTCAGGGCGAACCAGAATGGTGGGTCTACCCGATAGCCCCCACTCCTCGGCGGTGTCGGCGTCCAGGGCCACCGCGCCGACAGCGGCGCCCGGCGAGGCGTTGAGGCCGCGAGCGAGAAGCCTGTTCTCGGCGGCGGCGGCCTCCTTGGCCACCATATCGAAGCTGGGCAGGAGCAGCTGGTTGACCTGTTCCGGCTCCACCCGCAGAATGGCCTCTTCCTTGCTGATGAGGCCCTCGTGCACCATGTCCACCGCGATCTTGACCGCCGCCGCGGCGGTGCGCTTGCCCGTACGGGTCTGGAGCATGTAGAGCGTACCGCGCTCGATGGTGAACTCCATGTCCTGCATGTCGCGGTAGTGCTTCTCGATCCTCTCGGCTATCTCGGCGAACTGGTCGTAGATGGCTGGCATGTCCTGCGCCAGCTGGGAAATCTTCTTCGGCGTGCGGATGCCCGCCACCACGTCCTCGCCCTGGGCGTTCTGCAGATACTCGCCGTACAGCTGCCTGGCGCCAGTCGCCGGGTCCCGGGTGAACGCGACTCCGGTACCAGAATCCTCGCCCATATTGCCGAAGACCATAGTCTGCACATTCACGGCGGTTCCCCAGTTATGGGGCAGCTTGTGGAAGTTGCGGTAGTCCACCGCACGCCGACCCATCCACGATTCGAAGACGGCGGCGATGGCCTGACGCAGTTGCTCGTAGGGATCGGTGGGAAAGTCCTCGCCGAGCTGTTCTTTGTAATGGTTCTTGAAGCGCTGAACGATCTCCTTCAACATGTCGGTGGTGAGATCGGTGTCGAGCTTGCCCTCGGTCTTCTCCTTGTACTCCGTCAGGATCTCTTCGAAGGGCTCAGGGTCCAAACGGCGCACGATGCGGGAGAACATTTGGATCAGACGTCGGTAAGCGTCATAAGCGAAGCGCTCGTTACCGGTGGCCTGGGCGATGCCCTTGAGGGTCTCGTCATTCAGGCCCAGGTTCAGGACCGTATCCATCATCCCCGGCATGGAAACCCGGGCGCCACTGCGCACCGAGACCAGGAGAGGGTTGCTCGGGTCCCCAAACCGCTTGCCCGTCTTCTCTTCGATCGTCCTCAGGCCTTCCAGGACTTGCTCCCACATCCCCTCTGGGAACTCGCCGCCCAGTTCTGTGTAAGCGTTGCAGGCTTCAGTGGTGATGGTAAAGCCGGGAGGAACCGGGAGCCCGATGCTGGCCATCTCGGCCAGACCTGCGCCCTTTCCGCCGAGGAGGTTGCGCATGGAAGCGTTACCTTCCTCAAAGAGATACACCCACTTCTTATCAGCCATCGTTCTCCAAGACCTCCTTGGGGTATGCACCGAATGTCAGAGTGAAGCGGCAACAGCCGCGCTGGTGGCTGGGGCGCTGCGGCCGAGCGGCCGCCGAACGCCGCACGCATTATAGGAGAGGGGTCACAGGCAGGCAAAGCGCCGGCTGATCGTCGCGGCGCGGCCACGCTCAGTCCTGGGCGTACAGAGTGCCCCAACAGCGGCCCCCGAACTCCGAGGGCACGGTTGGCGAGGCCGAGACCCTTGCCTAGAATGGGCTCGTGTAAGGGAGGTGCGATGGACAGACTGCTGAGGGCGGCCGAGGTCGAGGCCGATGGTCTGGTGTCGTTCGCCCGACGTCTAGTGCAGACTCCGAGCCTCTCCGGGCAAGAGGAGGAAGTAGCAGGCCTGGTGGAGACGGAGATGCGGGCCCTAGGATACGACGAAGTCCGGCGCGACGAGGCCGGAAACGTCATCGGCCGGCTGCGGGGATCGGGCGGAGGTCGAACGGTACTGCTCAATGGGCACATGGACACCGTGGATCCAGGGCCACTCTCTGCCTGGGCCCATCCGCCCTACGCCGCCGAGCTGGTGGATGGCCGCCTACATGGGCGCGGGGCGGCCGACATGAAGGGGCCCCTTGCTGCCCAGGTCTACTGCGTGGCCCTCCTGGGCCGGGCGGGCTTGCAGCCTGAGGGCGATGTCGTGGTGACGGCTGTGGTGCAGGAAGAGACGGGCGGGTTGGGGACGCAGTTCCTGCTTCAAGGCGGAGCCAATGCCGACTGCGCCATAGTGGGCGAAGCGAGCGGCCTGGAGCTGCGCCGAGGCCACCGGGGACGGTTGGAGCTAGTAGTCACCGTGCAGGGCCGCTCGGTGCACGCTAGCGCCCCGGAGCGCGGCGCCAACCCGCACTACACCTTGGCCGGCTTCGTCCAGCGGCTCCGCCAGCTGGAGCTGCCCACTGACCCGGACCTAGGGGGGGCAAGCGTGGCGCCCACGCTTTGCAGCGGCGACCAGACCAGCAGCAACGTCATCCCGGGGCGTCTAGTGCTCCGGCTGGACTACCGTACCCTGCCTGGGGAGAAGCCGGAAGACATTGTGGCCCGGTTCCAGAGCCTGCTGGACCAATCAGCCACCGACGGGTGCTCGGGTAAGGTGGAGATCGAGAGGCACCTCACAGCCACGTACACCGGTTGGGAGAAGGTGGTGCTCAACGCGTTCCCTGCTTTCATTCTGCCAGCGGATGCACCCGAACTCCGCGCCGCTCGATCAGCCCTGGCGCGCCTCACGGGAGAAGAACCGAAGGTAGGGCTCTGGCGCTTCTCCACCGACGGCGGCCACCTGGTGCAGGCGGGCATCCCCACCATCGGCTACGGCCCGGGAGAGGAGACGCTGGTGCACACGGTGAATGAGAGCATCGCCGTTGACGATTTGGTGCGCGGGGCGGCCGGCTATGCCGCGCTGTGCCTTGCCCTTTCCCAGCCGGAGACAGCCTGGTGATCGCCGTCCTCGAAGGGCTCCTGTAGCCAGCCCTCGGCGAGGCCGGCGGCCTCGAAGCAGGCGAGGGCTTGCTCCAGTTCGCCCTCAGTGAGCTTGCGGCCCAATAGCGGGTGCTGCAAGGCCCGGTGGGCGGGGAAGTACTGCGACATCAGGCTCACCGGGACCTGGGGCGATATCTCCCGGGCCAGCCACCTCAGCACCTCGGCTGTCCCGGCCAGGTCTCCCGGCAGCACCAGGTGGCGCACTATCATGCCC
Source organism: Anaerolineae bacterium (assembly GCA_013178015.1). Classification (NCBI taxonomy): domain Bacteria; kingdom Bacillati; phylum Chloroflexota; class Anaerolineae; species Anaerolineae bacterium. Next base: position 44,263 of record JABLXR010000011.1, on the reverse strand, counting down.
CGTTCCGCCAGCCCGCCGGGCCCCAGCACCAGCGCCGGGCCCACTTGGCGGGCCATCTCCTTCAGGGCGGCACGGTTGGCGGCCACGTAGCCAGGGAAGCCGGAGACCTCGAGGGCCACGGCATCGGAGGCGTACTTGGCGTCCGGCAGGTAGACGTCTATCACGCCCTCGAGGAGGGCCAGGGTCTCGAGCGATTCGAACCCACTGCTGTTGTACACCAGCGGGATGTTAAGGCCAGCCCGGGCGGCTACGTCCGTGGCCCGCAGGATAGCAGGGACGAAGTGGGTAGGGGTGACGAAGTTGATGTTATGACAGCCGCGCCGCTGCAGCTCCAGCATCATGCCTGCCAGTCGCTGCACGGTGACCGGGCGGCCCACGCCCAACTGGCTGATGGGGTAGTTCTGGCAGAATAGGCAGCGCCCGCTGCAGCCCGAGAAGAAGATAGTGCCGGAGCCCCGAGTGCCGCTGATGGGAGGTTCCTCGCCATGGTGGACGTTCCAAGAGGCCACCACGGGCTCGGCCCCTACGCCGCAGGCGCCTCGCTCACCCTGCAACCGGTTCACGCCGCAAGCACGAGGACAGAGCCGGCAACTGGCCAGCTCGGCCCAGGCAGCCCGGGCCCGACGGGCCAACTCCCCACACCGGTGCAGCAGGAGATAGGACATAGGGAACAGGTTATAGGGGATAGGTTATAGGGAACAGGTTACAGGTTACAGAGGGGAATGAGTGTCTCGTGCTTCCGGTTCTGGCCACAGCCTATCCCCTATAACCTGTTCCCTATAACCTATCCCCTATTGCTTCCCTCTGATCCTCCAGAGGCGTTCCCACTCGGGGACGTCGCCACCCTGGAGTTGACGCCGCATTTCTTGGATCTGGTCTCGCAGGATAGCCGCCTTCTCGAACTCCAGCTCCGCGGCCGCCGCCCTCATAGCCTTCTCTAGCTCCGCGATGGTCCGCTCCAGGTCGCCCTCTGGTACCTCGCCTAGGTCAACGCTGTACGCGGCTCTGTCCTCGGAGATCCGGACGCGCTCAGTGAGGTCGTGCACCGCCTTGACGATGCTGGTGGGCTCGATGCCGTGCTCCTCGTTGTAGGCCATCTGAATGGCCCGGCGACGATTAGTCTCGCCGATGGCCCGCTTCATGGAATCAGTCATGGTGTCGGCGTACAGGATGACCTGGCCGTTCACGTGGCGCGCCGCCCGGCCGATGGTCTGGATCAGCGATGACTCCGAGCGCAGGAAGCCTTCCTTGTCGGCGTCCAGGATGGCAACCAAGGAGACCTCGGGAAGGTCCAGTCCCTCGCGGAGGAGGTTGATGCCCACTACCACATCGTACTTGCCCAGGCGCAGGTCGCGCAGAATCTCCACGCGCTGGAGGGTGTCTATCTCGCTGTGCAGGTAGTGCACCTTGAAGTTCATCTCGGCCAGATAGTCGGAGAGGTCCTCTGCCATGCGCTTGGTTAGCGTGGTGACCAGGGTTCGCTGGCCCCGATCCACCCGCCGCCTAATCTCCCCGATGAGGTCGTCTATCTGCCCCTGGGTCGGGCGCACGACCACCTCCGGGTCTACCAAACCAGTGGGCCGGATGATCTGCTCCACCACCTGCTGCGACCGCTGCAGCTCGTAAGGTCCCGGGGTGGCCGAGGTATAGATGACCTGCTTGACCACCTGCTCGAACTCCTCGAACTTCAGGGGCCGGTTATCCAGCGCCGAAGGCAACCGGAAGCCGTAGTCTACCAGGACTTCCTTGCGGGACCGGTCGCCGTTGTACATGCCTCGGATCTGGGGGATGGTCATGTGCGACTCGTCCACGATGAGCAGGTAGTCGTCGGGGAAGTAGTCTATCAGGCACCAGGGACGGTCGCCCGGCTTTCGGCGGGCAAGATGACGGGAGTAGTTCTCGATGCCGGAGCAGTAGCCCATTTCGCGGATCATCTCGATATCGTAGCGGGTGCGCATCTCCAGCCGCTGGGCCTCGAGCAGCTTGTCCTGACAGCGCAGCTCCTCCAGGCGCTGTTCCAGCTCCTCCTCGATGTCGCGCAGGGCGTCGGCGAGGACGGCTTCACGGGTGATGAAATGGCGGGCGGGGAAGATGGTCACCGAGGGATGCTCTTGAAGGATCTCGCCCGTCAAGGGATCAATCTCGGTGATGCGGTCCACCTGGTCGCCCCAGAACTCGAGGCGCAGGGCCGTGTCACGGTACGCGGGGAAGACGTCCACGGTGTCGCCGCGCACGCGGAACTTGCCCCGAGACGGACTCATGTCGTTGCGGTCGTAGTAGATGGCCACGAGGCGGCGCAGGAGCGACTCGCGGCGGAGTGTCTGTCCGCGGGCTACTTCCACTACCGTCTGCCCGTACTCGTCCGGGTCGCCGATGTTGTAGATACAGGAGACGCTAGCGACGATGATGACGTCGTCGCGGGTGAGTAAGGCCTGGGTGGCCGCCAGTCGCAGCTTCTCGATCTCCTCGTTGATGGCGGCGTCCTTCTCGATGTAGGTGTCCGTGCGGGGGATGTAGGCCTCTGGCTGGTAGTAGTCGTAGTAGCTGACGAAGTACTCGACGGCATTGTCGGGGAAGAACTCCCTGAACTCGGAGTAGAGCTGGGCCGCCAGGGTCTTGTTGTGAGCGATGACCAGGGTCGGCCGTCCCCAACGGGCAATGACGCTGGCCATGGTGAAAGTCTTGCCGCTTCCGGTGACGCCCAGAAGCGTCTGGTCGCGATAGCCGGCCTCGAGCCCATGGAGGAGCTTGTCCACCGCCTGTGGCTGGTCGCCCGTAGGCTGGTAGGGGGCAACGAGGTTGAACTCTGCTCTCTGCATCAAGGTGCTGCACCTCTTCGCTAACGGGAAAGGGTCTATCTTCCCAGTATAGCACGCTCGCGCAGGGCGCGGGAATCGGCCGAGAGAAAGCTGATCAGTGTCGGAGGGCAAATGCGCTCGCGCAGCAGTCGGACGCGGCGGTACTTAGGCGACAACCTTGGGCGCTGGGGCCCTCTCGCGCCTGAGCGCGCTGACCCCTCGGGGGCTGTTGAGTCCCGGGCCCCGCAGGAGGCCAAGCTGGCCCATTGGCTTGGCGCAGAGCACGCTCCTGGGCGACCGACAAGGCTCGCGTTGGCTCGCCAGGCTTGCCGAGGCGAGTATTGGGCGTCTTCGGGGCGTGCTCCTACGCTGGCGGACCGATTATGCCCTCTGTCGCTGTTGTCAGATAGACAGTCTGCCGCTATTCTTGACCAAATCGTTATTGCGGGCGATGACCGGCAGTCGGGCCTGGCAACGGCCAGCGGGCAGAGCCAGTTCGCTTCATCGAAGCTCGTCGAGGTGTCGCGTCAAAGCTGTGTGACGGCATGGGAGGCTGGCGCAATGGACGTCATCAAGGTATCCGCCCGGTCTAGATCAACGTCAGTGGCAGGGGCGATCGCGGGTGTAATCAGGGAACAAAAGCGGGCCGAGGTACAGGCAATCGGGGCCGGGGCGGTCAACCAGGCGGTCAAGGCGGTGGCTATTGCCAGGGGCTATCTTGCTCTCGACGGGCTGGACGTGATATGCATACCGGCGTTCGCCGAAGTGGACATAGACGGGCAGGAGCGAACCGCCGTGAAGCTCATCGTCGAGCCTAGATGACGAGGCGGGCCGATCTGCATACGCATACCACTGCTTCCGACGGCATGCTCAGGCCGTCGGAGCTGGTTCTGGCGGCGGCGCAGGCGGGGCTGCAAGTCCTGGCAGTGACCGATCACGATAGCACCGATGGCGTGGCCGAGGCTCTAGCGCAGGCCGAAAGCCTCCCCCTGGTGATGGTGCCCGGGGTGGAACTGAACGCACGCACTCCTCACGGCGAGGCCCACATACTGGGGTACTTCGTGCAGTTCGACGACCGCCGACTCACCCGCCGGCTGGCGGAGCGACGCTCGGCGCGCGACCGCCGGGGCGAGGCCATCGTGCGCCGGCTGGGCGAGTTGGGCTACAAGCTGTCCTGGAGCCGGGTGCTCGACATCGCCGAGGGGGGAAGCGTCGGCCGGCCCCACGTGGCTCGAGCCTTGGTGGAGGCGGGCTACGCCGAAGACGTGGATGGCGCCTTCCGCGCTCTCATCGGCAAGGGGGCCCCGGCCTACATCCCCACCCCGTCGCTGGCCGCTGAGGTAGCTGTTCGCTGGATCCTGGAGGCAGGGGGAATACCCGTCTTCGCTCATCCGTTGCACGTGCTCCAGGCACTGCCGTCTCTGCGCAAAGAAGGGCTTGTGGGACTGGAGGTGTACTACGGCGCCTACAATGCCGAGGAGATGGCGCTGCTGGCCCGATTGGCAGAGAGCGAAGGGCTACTGCAGACGGGAGGCAGCGACTTCCACGGCAATGAGGTCATGGCTACGGCTGGTCTGGGCAGCGCACCTCTCCCCTGGGGGCATGTAGAGAGGCTCATGGAGTACGAACGGGCCCGACACCAGGTGGTTCGAGGCTGAGGCGGTCGAGGAGCGGCTTCGGCCCTATCGGCGCGAGCCTCGGGCAGACGTGCCGGCTCCTCTCGGCTCAAGTGCCGGCCTTTCGGTTCCGGGGGCTACATCCGCGGCTGGCAGCTCGATCGTCCGCTCGTCGGCCAGCCGGACGGAGATGGTTTCGCGGATGACATTCACATCGGTGACTACGCCCGGCCCCTCGGGCGTGGTCACCGGCTCTCCCTTCTTCGGCAGGGCTGCCCTCATCTTCACGTAGTAGTCGTCCTCATAGGCCAGGCAGCAAAGCAGCCGCCCGCAGGCTCCCGATATCTCCAGAGGGTTGAGGGACAGGTTCTGATGCTTGGCCATGCGGATCGAGACCTTGCTGAACTCCTGCAGCCAGTCCCTGCAGCAAAGGAGCCGACCGCAGATGCCCTGATCGCCCACTAGCTTGGCCTCGTCCCGCACACCCACCTGGTGCAGGTCTATCCGGGTACGGAAGGTACGGGCCAGCGCTCGCACCAGTTCGCGGAAGTCTACTCGGCCTTCGGCGGAGAAGTAGAACATCAGGCGGCTGCCGTCGTAGTTGTACTCGGCCTTGAGCACCTTCATGGGCAACTTGTACTCCGACACCAACTCGCGGCAGCGCTGAAGCGCCTCGGGCTCGCGCTCCCACAGGCAGTGCATCTGGAAGAGCTCCGGGCTGGTGGCCCGCCGAAGCACCGGCTTCAGCTCGCCGACGACGTCTCCCGGGGCAACCTCCATGGGGCCGGCCTTCACCACGCCTACATCCCGGCCCCGGCTGGTCTCCACTAGGACGCGATCTCCCACAGAGAGGTCAGGCAGGTGCTCGCAGCCGAAGTAGTAGGGTTTGGTCTTGGGTCGGAACTGGACCGCGACGATGAGAGGCATAGGCTGCTATCGTCCTCGAGCATCCGGTAGATGGGTGGCAGGCACGGGACGCGGCGGCCCGGGGAGCCGCAGCACCAGGACACTGAGCGCCAGGCGCAGGTTGACATTGCGCCGGATCATAGTCTCGATCTCGGCCACCCCCGCCAGGACGCGAGCCGCCTCGCAAGGCGACAGCCCCGGTAGAGGCGCCGGGCGTTCCGCCTCAGGCAGGAGGTAGCCCCCTCGGGCCCCGGCGCAGGCTAGCATCTGGTCGTGCCACCATAGCCGCCAGACGTCCAGCGCCTCAAGGACTGCTTCCCGAGGTTCCCGCCCCCACAATTCCGAGTAGCGCAGCCTCTCCGCTCGGCGTCTGTGGGGCAAGTCGGCCGCCGAAGCCAGAGCTTGCTCCCGACGCTGCTGCACCTGGGGATCCTCCAGTGCCCGGATCGCCCATCCGGGCCGGCCGGCCGCCTGGGCTGCCAGAACGGCCGCTTCCTCCGGGGCCAGGCCGCGCCGTACGAGTTCGTCCCCTATTTCGGACGCCGCCACTGGCCGCAGGGAGATGACCTGGCAGCGAGAGACGATGGTGGGAGCGAGCAAGTCGCGCTCGGTGGCTGTCAGGAGAAGGAGGACGCGCGGTGGAGGCTCCTCCAGGGTCTTGAGGAGGGCGTTCTGTGCCTCCCGGGTGGCTAGCTCGAACTGGGTGAGGATGCGGATCTTGTAGTGGCTTTCCTGAGGCGACAAGGGCAAGTCCGACTCGACTTCGCGGACCTGCTCGATGCCGAAGTTGCCGCCGACCGGCTCCACCACTGCCACGTCCTGGTGGGCGTTCCGGGTGATGCGGCGGCAGGGGAGGCAGCTACCGCAGGGCCGCGCGCCCTCGTCGGGAGACTGGCAGTTGAGAAACATGGCTAGAGAGAGCGCCAGGGTAGTCTTGCCCACCCCCGGCGGCCCCAGGAACAAGTACGATTGGCGCAGGCTCCCGGCCTGGTGCTGGCGCTTAAGGTAGTCGAGAGCCCACTGATGGCCTATCAGGGTCACATCCCGTAAGGAAGCTGTGTCAAATCATTGTCATTGTAGCATGGGCTTTCGGCGCGAGAAAGGTGACAGGCTCTGAGCGGAGATCTCGCCGCGGAGGCTGCTGAGAAGGACCGGGGTGGGCGCTTGCCCGAGACAGGCTACCAGCTAGAATTGCCCCAACCGATACAGGAGAAGGTGTCATGGAGCTACTCACCGTGCCCATCGAGAAGCCGGAGGAGTCGAACGTCATCCTGGGACAGAGCCACTTCATCAAGACGGTCGAGGACCTGTACGAGGCTCTGGTGAACGCGGTGCCGGGGATCAAGTTCGGGCTCGGTTTCTGCGAGGCATCGGGGCCGCGCTTGGTGCGGACCACCGGAACGGATCCGGAGTTGACCGAGCTAGCCGGGCGCAATGCCCTGGCGGTAGCGGCGGGGCACTTCTTCGTCATCGTGCTGGGCCAGGGAGTCTTTCCGGTAAACGTCCTCAACGCGGTGAAGATGGTACCTGAGGTGTGCCGCGTCTTCTGCGCCACCGCCAACCCGGTACAGGTGCTGGTGGCGGAGACGGACCAGGGTCGGGGCGTAGTGGGCGTGGTGGATGGTTTCACCAGCCTGGGAGTGGAGTCCGACCAGGACGTGGCCGAGCGGAAGGCGCTCCTGCGGCGCTTCGGTTACAAGCAATAGCCTTTGGCGCGGGTCATCTTCGTCTTCCTGGACGGCTTGGGGCTGGCCACCTCCCCGCCGGATTGTGGCTCCCGGGCCGCTGCGGACAACCCGGTCTGTCTCTACCGCTGGAGCTACCTGAAACCCCTGCTGAAGTCGGGGATCCTGCTTCCGTTGGACGCGACGCTTGGGGTGGAAGGCACCCCCCAGAGCGCCACGGGACAGGTGTCGCTGCTCACCGGGAGGAGTGCCCAGAGGGAACTGGGCCACCACCTGGCCGCTTACCCCAACGCCCAGTTGCAGGACATCCTGGGGAGAGACAACGTCCTCAAGCGGGTCGCCAGCGCTGGGCTCCAGGCGACCTTCGCCAATGCCTACACTCGACAGTACTTCGAGCTGGTGGAGGCCGGCAAGCTCCGGCACTCGGCCACCACCCTCTGCGTGCTCTCGGCCGGGCTGCCGTTCCGGCTGCTCGAAGACCTCCTGGCCGGCCGGGCAGTGTACTGGGACATCACTAACGTGCACCTGCGCCAGCGTGAGGGCTACGAGCACGTGCCGGAGATCGGCCCTCAGGAGGCGGGCCGGCGGTTAGCACGGCTGGCGTACGATCACGCCCTGGTGCTCTTCGAGTGCTTCGAGCCCGATCGGCTGGGCCACCAGAAGGACCGCGAGGGAGCCCTGGTGTTCCTCTCGGTGCTGGATCGTTTCCTGACCTCGTGTGCCGAGGCCATGCCCTTGGATGCCACCTTGGTTGTCTCGAGCGATCACGGGAACCTCGAGGATCTCTCCACTGGTGCCCACACCAGCAACCCAGTACCGCTGCTGGCCCTGGGGGCGGGGGTGGAGGAGTTCGCCGGGGCCACCAGAATCACCGACGTGGCCCCGGCCATCTACCGCCTGTTGCGGGTCTAGGCGAGGTGGTGCTCTGTCACTTGGGTTTGCCCTGGGGCCGGCGCTTCGGCTGGCGGTAGTCGCGTTGGCCACGGCTGAAAGCCTGGCTCACAAACGACATCTCCTTGGCGACATCAGGAGACATCGGGGTGCTCACCCTATCCGACAGGTCACGTAAGTCGCGCACTGCCTGCGTGAGTTCCGCATCATCGGCAGCCATGGCCGCGATCATGGCGCTGGTCTTCCTGAGCAGGTCGCCGGCCGCGTTGGTGTCGCCCTGCTGGTTGAGGTAGCTTGCCCTCTGACGAGCCCGGGCGCTCTCGTGCAACCCAGCCCAGTGGATGACTCCTCTGTCTCGCTGCTCCCTCTCGGCCTCCTGCTCGGAAGCGTAGGTGAAAGCCAGCTCCTGCCAGCTACCCTGCTGGGCGACCCCGCCTGAGGTCCAGGTGACACGGGCGCGGATGCGCTGGGCACTTCGCTGGCTTCCGGGCGGCAAGCGGAGCCTCGCCACGAGGTGGCGCTCCTCCCCCGCGGTCAAGTCTCCTACGGTCACCCTCCAGCCCCCTGTGGGAGAGGTCCGTTCGGCCCAGTAGGCGCTCACGACCTCGAAGTCGACCCCAGATCCAACCTCAACCTCGAGGCTGACGCCGGTGGCGACGGTGTGCAGCAGAGCGCCCAGTTCGCCGGCGAATGTGGACAGGATGTCGTCGGGGTGCCGCAAGTGGTGGAACTGCCCACCACCGGCCACCGCCATGGGTCCGAGTAGACCCTCATCGTAGTCAGAGCCAATGCCGAAAGTGCTGGTGGTGATGCCAGTTCGGACGTGAATCTGGGCGGCTTCGGAGGCGATGGTCTCAGGATCTGTCTGTCCCACATTGGCGAGCCCATCAGTGAGGAGGAAGACGCGGGCAGGCCGGCCGAGTGATCGCCCCGGATCATCATCGGCGATGGAGTGACAACCGGTGAGCCAGCCCTCGTGCAGGGCGGTTGAGCCCCGGGCATGGACTCTGGCCAGTTGCTGGCTCAAGTGCCACTTGAGGGCGTCGGTCGCAGCAGTAGATGGCTGGAGGACGTCAATGTGATCGTCGAATATGACCAGTGACACTCGGTCGTGCTCATTGAGCCTGGCGAGGACCTGCAGGACCGCCCGCTTGGCCGTTTCGATCTTTGCGCCCGACATGGACCCGCTGCGATCGAGCACCAGGCCTAGGCTCAAGGGCAGGCGCTGCCGATCGCGCTCCGTGACGGGGTGACGAGTGGCGTCGGCTCGGAGGTGAAAGTCTACGTACCGGCTGTCTCCACGTGACGGAACCAACGTGGCTTCGGGCGAGATGCTGAACCTGATGATGGAGTTACCAGCGGACATGGGAACCTCCTCGGAGTGACTTCAGAACAGCTGGTAGGGACGGACGCTTATGTATGTTAGCTCGAGGGCAGACAGCGGGATGGGCCCCTATGTCCCCCTCTTTGTTTCTTGTGGTGCCCCACGGGGCACGGGTTCTGCGTGAGAGCTGGGAGCGGTTCGGCGGGATGGCTCGTACCTTCTGGCCTGCTCGATCAAGCGGCGGATGAGGTTGGCGTAAGGTGTTTCGGCGTCGGACCGGATGTGCAATTCCAGTCCCGGACCCAACTCCACCCGACGCCAACAGTCGGACGGCGGTGGCGGCTCAGAGGCAGCAGGCGTGGTCCTTGCCAGCGGCTTGACGGCGCGCTGGGAGAGCGGGTGACCCACCTGGCCTTCGCCAAGAGCCTGCTCGCCGCCTTCGCCGCCCCTCGCTCGGGCCAGCAGATAGGAGATGAATTCACGTGGGGACGCGGCGCCCGAGGGGCGCAGTGCTCGCTCCTGCTGCTCCTCGCTCTCTAGCAGGGCCTGGGCCTCTTCCAGGGTCAGGTGGCAGAGCTGATCCTTGATGTCGGCGAGGAGCACGCGCCGCTCGGCCAGCTTCCGGGCCAGGAGCAGCTTGACCAAATGCTCCTGGCCATACGCGGCAGCCTTCCCTCGGGACTCAGCACCAGGGATGATCCCCTCGGCGATGTAGTAACGGACGGTGCGCACGGGCACGCCCGCGCGCTGGGCCAGCTCTTCAATGGTCAATTCCGTGCTCATGGCGCCATTATAGCCAGTGACAGTGTCACTGTCAATAGTGCGGCCCACTTCAGTGGCGGAGAGGGCGGGCGCCCCGGCGGGTCACTCGCGATAGAGGCGTATGTACTGGAGGTAGTTGGGCAGGACCGTCGCCAAGTACTTGCGCGTCTCGGAGAAGGCCACGGTCTCGTAGAAGAGATCAGGATCGGAGCCGGCGCGGGCGGCCCACTTGGCCGCGTTGCCTGGTCCGGCGTTGTAGGCGGCAAGGGCGGCGCAAGTGTCTCCACCCAAATAGTCGAGCTGGGTCTTGAGGTACCAGACTCCGTAACGGATGGATACGTGGGGACGGAGCAGGAGAGCGGCGCTGTAGCTCTGGTCCCCGAGCTGACCGGCGATCCAGTCTCCGGTGGCGGGCATGACCTGGGCCAGGCCCTGGGCCCCGGCCGAGGAACCGATGACGGCGTCGAACAGGCTCTCCTGCCGCATGAGGGCGAAGAAGAGCAGGGGATCAATGCCGTTGGCGGCCCCCTCCTGAATGACTAGGTCGGAGTAGTAGGTCGGGTAGACCAAGGACCAGATGAAACGGGGGACCTCGGTCTCGGCGTTGGGGGTAGTGTAGATGATGTTGGCAGCGCACTGGATGGACGGGCGGTAGAGGCCGTTATCCCGCAGCCAGAGGGCTAGCGAGTACTGGGCAATGCCATCGCGTGCCAGGTCACGGCTCAGGCTGAGGGCCAGCTCCACCACTCTAGAACGCAACCCCAGTTGGAGGAACTCCTGAGCGGTCCGGAATCGTGGGTCGTCCCGAACCGAGGCAGGCAGCTCTCCCGGATGCCACGCGGCGTCGTAGCGCGCTTGCAGCCAGGCTTCCGCCTCCGCTCGGCCGGCGTCAGCTTCCGGCAGAAGTAGGTTGCCGGCGCCGGGCTGGCGCAGGGGGTCCTGACCGGAGAGAAGGACACGGGCTCGGTAGGAGTAGTACCCGTCGGATGCGGCTGCCTCCTGCAAAGGGCCCGCCGCCCCGCCTGCGTCCCCCTGGGCCAGGAGGGTCCGGGCGAGCCAGAAGGCGTAGCGAGAGCGATCGTCGCAGCCCGCGCACAGGTCGGCGGCGGTCTGGAAGTAGCTCCGCGCTCCTTCCCAGTCGCCTTGGCGGAACCGGATGAGCCCGGCTAACAAGGCTCCTTCTCGGCCTTCGTTGATGTCGCCGTAGGTCTGGTAAAGCCTGGCGTACTCCTCCAGAGCTCGGTCGGTGCTGCCCACCTGCTCCAGCAAGCTGCCGGCTGCGAGCAGGGCCTTGGGCGCCAGCTCGTGGGTGGGATAGGAGTCGGCCAGCGACCGGTAGGCCAGGACGGCGTTCTCGAGATCTCCGGCACGGGCTAAGGTCTCGGCACGGGCGAACTGGGCCCGGGGTGCGTCGGGGCTTTCCGGTGAGGCCAGCGCGGCATCGAAGTGGGCCAAGGCGGCGACGGTATCTCCCAGGGAGCGGTAGCTGAGGCCGGCCAGGTAGTGGGCGCTGCCGGCGTTGTCGGGAGGGGCGCTGGCCAAGTAGCGTTCGAAGGCGGCCGCGGCCTGCTGGTAGGCTTTGGCATAGTAGTTCACCAGGCCCCGAAGGTACTCGTCCACCTCCTGCCCGGCGTTGAGGAGCTCGATCAGAGCCGGATGAGCCCACCGAGAGCGTGGGTGGTGCTGGATGAGGGCGCGCAGCCGTTCGATCCCGGCCTGCTCTTGCCCGGCAGCGCGCTCGGCCTGAGCCCAGCGATACTGGTAGCGGGCCAAATCCTCTTCTGGGACGGTGGCTGCCTCCGCGCGAAGCAATTCGAGCGCGACCGACTGCTGCTCAGAGAGGATGAGCGCCTCTGCGAGCTTGAGTGTCACCTCGAGGCGCGCGGGGCCGGCGGCGAGCCGGTCGTGCGCCATGCGGTAGTAGTGAGCAGCCACGCCCCACTCCCCGGAGGCGGCGAACGAGTCGGCAGCCCGGCTGAGGGCTTCCGCTTCAGCGGGGCTGCCGGGCCTGAGGTAGAAGAAGGCCACAAAGAGAGGCGCCGCCTGGCTGTGGTCGCCCGCGGCTTGCAGCGCCACCGCCTGGCGGAAGAGAGCCACCGACCGCGGGCCGCGATCGTAAGTGGAGAGGGCGAGGGAGTGCCAGACCTCGGCCGCCTGGGACCAGGCCTCCCGTAGCTCGTGGCACTCGGCCAGCTGGGCAAGGGTCTGCAACCGGTCCGGACCCTGGAGATGAGGCAGCAATGCCTGCAGTGCCCCTGCGGCCTCTTCGTACCGACCGTCGTGCTTGAGGGCGAGCGCCGAGGACAGGGCCACCTCCTGCGAGGGATCGGCCGCTGCCGATGGCGCTAGGACGAGAGCCCCGGCCAGCACCGCGGCGGTGGCTGCCAACCGCAGCGCCAGCGAAAGCAGCCGGCCCGGCAGGGCCGAGCGGCGTGAGGCGGGCACGGTGCTTAATCCGGGCACAGAATGCGGCCGCAGGAGGTGCAGGTGACCAGGTCCTGCCCCTGCTGGGCTCTCTGGATGACGTTAGTGGGAAGCTGGACGCCACAGGCGCCGCAGGTGCCGTGCCGCAGGCGGGCGACGGCTCGGCCTCCCTTGCGGGCCTTAAGTGAGTCGTAGCGGCTAAGGATGGCGGCCGGGAGCCGGTCTCGCTCTTGGGCGATGGCCTGCTGCAGCCGCCGGGCCTCCACTTCTAGCGCTTCCTGCTCTTGCCTGAGGCCGGCCGTGCGAATGGAGTGCTCTTGAGTCAGGAGCTGCGCCTCAGCTGCGATTTCGCGGTGCGCCTTGCTGTTCGACTCGATCTCTATCATCAGGTTCAGCATCTGGTCTTCTAGCTGGGATAGGCGGCGGGCCAGGGATTCGCCCTCCGCTTCCAGGCTGGCCAGCTCGCGGGGATTCCCCACGGTGCCACTGTACAGGCGCTGCTGGCCGGTCTCGCGCTTGGCTCGCACAGCCGTGGCCTCGGCCTCCATCTCCCGCAGGCGACGACGCAGCGCCTCGATCTCGCCCTCTAGGTGGGCGGCCTGCTCCCGCGCTCGCACGAGAGCCTCGGGCTCGGCATACTGCTCCTGGATGTCGCGCAGCCGGGCCAGGGCCTTAGCGCGGGCGTCCTCGGCGTCCTGGAGGTTGGCGAGGTCGTCCACCGTAGACATAAGCTCATCTCCTCGGGGCATTCTGCCATTGTACGATCACCGGTGGATCTGCTCAACCAACGGGCAAGCCAGCTGGGCCCGGCAGCGTCGACCGCGGGGCCGACCTGGCGGAGGCCATCAGGCCTGTGGCCGGGCCGCGACTGAGTCTGCTATAATGCCGACCGCATGTCACATGCCCCCGCGAGAATGGTGCCAATGAGCGTCCCGGACGTCAACCACATACTGGTGGATCGCCAGGAGGCTCTGGATGCCCTGGCGGAACGCCTGGGACGTGAGCCCGCCTTCGGATTGGACACCGAGTCCAACAGCCTTTATCGCTACTGCGAGCGCGTGTGCCTCATCCAGATCTCCGTGCCCGGAGCTGACTACGTCGTGGATCCTCTGGCGGTGGACCCCGGCCCGTTGCGGGCGGTGCTTGCCAGCGCCGAGGTGCAGAAGGTGATGCACGCGGGCGAATACGACATCATGTGTCTCCGGCGCGACTACGGCTTCGATTTCTGCAACGTGTTCGACACCATGATCGCCGCCCGGACCCTAGGCTTGGACGAGATTGGGCTGGCTCCGCTGCTCAAGCAGCACTTCGGCGTTGCCCTCAGCAAGCGGCTGCAGCGAGCCAACTGGGAACAGCGCCCTCTTCCGCCTCCGTTGCTCCAGTACGCTGCCCTGGACAGCCATTACCTGCTGCGATTGAGGGACCTCCTGTTGCGGCGCCTTCAGGCGGAGAGGAAGCTGGCGGAGGCGGAAGCCTCCTTCCAGGAGGTGTGCCGGGCCTGTTGGCGGCCCAAGGAGTTCGATCCTGAAGGGTACCTGCGGCTGTCAGGCGCCCGGAAGCTGGGGCCTCGGGAGCGCCTGGTCCTGCGTGAGTTGTACCGGTGGCGGGAGGAGGCGGCACAGCAGGTCGATCGCCCTCCCTTCCGGGTGGCCCGGTCGGACGTGTTGCTGCGTCTGTCCATGCTCCAGCCCAAGAGCGTGTCCGCGCTGGAGATGGTGGCGCCTCGGAACGATGGCTTGGTCCTGCAGCGGGCTCAGGAGGTACTGGAGTGCATCCGCCGGGGACAGGCAGCCGAGGCAGCGGAACCCGGGGACTCGCGCGCCCGTCGTCGCGGCCCCAGCCTGAGGCAGCGGGTGTACGACCGATTGCACCGGTGGCGTCGAGAGCAGGCGGAGCGGTTGGGCCTGCCCATGGAGAAGGTGCTGGCCTCGGAGGCCTTGAGCGAGTTGGCAGATCGCCGTCCTCGCACCCGGGGCGAGCTGGAGGCATTGGGCTGCCTGGCACCGGCGCAGTTGCAGCGACACGGCGGTGCCATCTTGGCCCTGCTCAACGCCGACGGCGGCAGCGAATGACTCTGGCGCAGCTCATCGAGCGCCTCCGGCTCGACCCCTCCTTCATGGCCAACGTCACGGCGTGGCACGTCTTCCCGGAGAGGGCGGCGTCTTACGCGCCCTTCCCGGAGATAGATCCGCGCCTCCGGTCCGCCCTGGAGCGCCGGGGGGTGCGACAGCTCTACTCCCACCAGGCGGAGGCCATCGAGGCCATCGGCCGAGGGGAGAACGTGGCCGTGGTCACTCCCACGGCGTCAGGCAAGACCCTCTGCTACAACTTGCCCGTCCTCAACCGGGTGCTGCAGGACCCAGAGGCGCGGGCGCTGTACCTGTTTCCCACCAAAGCCCTCTCCCAGGATCAGATGGACGAGGTACACGACCTCATCGGCCTGGCGGGGGCCGACATTCGCACGTACACCTACGACGGCGACACCCCGGGCGAGGTGAGGCGGCGGGTCCGGGAGGCGGGCCACATCGTGGTGACCAATCCGGACATGCTGCATACCGGGATACTCCCCCATCACACCAAGTGGGTGGACCTGTTCGAGAACCTGCGCTACGTGGTGATAGACGAGATACACACCTACCGCGGCATCTTCGGCAGCCACGTGACCAACGTGCTGCGTCGGCTCAGACGTGTCTGCCAGTTCTACGGCAGCAACCCCCAGTTCATCTGCTGCTCGGCCACCATCGCCAACCCAGGAGAACTGGCGGAGCGGTTGTTGGAGCTGCCCGTCACCCTCGTGCACCGGAACGGGGCGCCCGCGGGCGAGAAGCACTTCATCATCTACAACCCTCCGGTGGTGAACCGTGAGCTGGGCATCCGGCGCTCGGCAGTACTGGAAGCCAGGCGCATCGCCGGGCAGTTCCTCAGCCACGACGTGCAGACGATCGTCTTCGCTCGCACCCGATTGGTGACCGAGGTGCTGCTCACCTACTTGCAGGACTTCGTCGTCTCTCAGGG
Source organism: Anaerolineae bacterium (assembly GCA_013178015.1). Classification (NCBI taxonomy): domain Bacteria; kingdom Bacillati; phylum Chloroflexota; class Anaerolineae; species Anaerolineae bacterium. The sequence goes on along the minus strand of JABLXR010000011.1, from coordinate 28,842 downwards.
CAAGCCGCGGGACAGCGTCCGCGGGTATCGGGGTGGGTACCTGCCCCTGCAGCGGCGGGAGATCGAGCGCGGCTTGCGGGACGGCTCGGTCCGGGGAGTGGTAACCACCAATGCCCTGGAGCTGGGCATAGACATCGGTCAGTTGTCGGCATGCGTGATGACTGGCTACCCCGGGACTATCGCCAGCACCTTGCAGCAGGCGGGGAGGGCAGGGCGGAAGCGGGACATATCCATCGCGGTGATGGTGGCCAGCTCCAGCCCGCTCGATCAGTACGTGGCCCGGCACCCCTCCTACTTCTTCGGCAGGACTCCCGAGTCTGCCTTGATCAACCCGGACAACCTCCTGGTGGCGGCCAGCCACATCAAGTGTGCCGCCTTCGAGTTGCCCTTCCGGGAGGACGAGGAGTTCGGCCGCTTCCAGGGACTGCCTCAGATGCTGGAATACCTTCAGGGCGAGCAGGTCCTGCATCGGGTAGATAGGACCTGGTACTGGATGAGCGAGCAGTACCCTGCCAATGAGATCTCGCTTCGCACGGGAGTGACGGACAACTTCGTCATCATAGACACCACCGAGGGCAGTCGCGTCCTGGGTGAAGTGGATCGGTTCAGCGCCCCCATGCTCATTCACGAGGACGCCATCTACATCCATGAGGGTCGTCAGTTCCACGTGGATCGGCTGGACTGGGATGAGGCCAAGGCATACGTGCGCTCGGTGGACGTGGACTACTACACCGACGCTGACCTGGCGGTGAACGTCAAAGTAATTGACGTATTCGAGCAGGAAGACCGCGGCCGCACCCGAGCGGCGCATGGCGAGGTGCTGGTGGCGGCTCTGGCGACGGTGTACAAGAAGATCAAGCTCTACACCCATGAGAACGTGGGCTGGGGCCAGATTCACCTGCCCGAGCAGCAGATGCACACTTCGGCCTTTTGGTTTAGCCTGCCGGAGCCCACCGTTCAGGCTCTGATCGAGAGGAACCTGTGGCGAGTGCCCGTAGTGGACTACGGGCCCAACTGGCGCACCCAGAGGCGGCGGGCACGCGAAAGGGACGGGTTTCGCTGCCGCCACTGTGGGGCGCCCGAGCCACCGGGCCGCGAGCACGACGTCCACCACCTGCGGTCGCTGCGGGAGCTCGGCTATGGGCCCGAAGGCGGGGACTTCGAGCAAGCCAACGCGCTCGACAACCTGGTGACCCTGTGTCGCGCCTGTCACATGAAGGCAGAGGCCCCGCGGATGATGCAAGGAGCGCTTACTGGAGTCGCGAGCCTGGCCCGCCACGTGTCGGCGCTCTTCCTGATGTGCGACTCGCGCGACCTGGGCGTCTTTGCCGAGGTTCGCTCTGTGTTCACTCGGGAGCCCACGCTCTTCATCTACGACAGCGTGCCTGCAGGGATCGGGCTGAGCGAGCGACTATACCGGGGGCAGGCACAGGTGTTGCAGGCCGCTCTGGAACAGGTGGAGGCCTGCCCCTGTGAGTGTGGCTGCCCCTCTTGTGTCGGACCGGTGGGCGAGACGGATCAGGCGGCCAAGGCCAACACCATCGCCCTGTTGCGATACCTCACGGAGGCGGAGGATTGATGAGACATCGCTCCTTGCTGGGGCCGGCCCTGGCCCTGCTGTTGGCGGCATGCACTGCCCAGACGGCTCAGGAGGCCCGCACGCCCACTCCCACTATGACACCCCGGCCTACGTTCACCTCCACCCCGCGTGCTACAGCCACTCCGGTGGCCACCGCTACCCCTATGGCCACCCCTACGCCGGTGGCCACGGATACTCCGGAACCGGAGCCTACCCCAACGCCGCAGATACACGTGGTGAGAGCGGGGGAGACCCTCTCCGGCATCGCGGAGGCCTATGGGGTCAGCTTGAGCGCGCTGATCGAGGCCAACGACATCACCAACCCTTCGCTGGTTCTGGTGGGCCAGGAGCTGATCATTCCCTCATCGTAGGGGCTGCCGCATCTACAGGACGCCACAGAACGCGGTTGACGCTGATTCACGCCCATCAGAAGGAGAAGGACGAAGGCTAGTCAGCACTTAAGCAGCGGTATCAGCCTGCCACTCCCTCCCAAACTGGCGGGACGCCGAAAGAGGCGAAGGCCAGGTCGGCCGTCACCAGACGCACCTCATCGATGAGAGCTTGGGCGGCGAGCACGTGGTCTAAGGGATCGCAGTGATCACCTGGCTTCCTGCACGCTCACCACCTTGGGCATTCGGACCCTCCGGATGTAGGCTCCTGAACTCACTGCCCGACGGGACACGTCTCAAGTCAAGGTGTCCTCCCTTGGAGCGACCATGACCCTGACAGTGCCCCGATCCATGCCCACCTTCTTCGGAGCCTCCACTACCTCCTGACCAGCGGCAACCAACGTCATCCGCGTTCCCTTCCCCCGTGGTCCCAGCTAAAGCCTGTCGCCGAAATGCCGATATATTCACCAGACGCCAAGAGCTTTGACAGATCTGACAGGGGAGGTCGGCGGCGAGCGTGATGCAGACTGCTGAGGACGGGGCCATGCGGGTCCTCATCGTTGACGACCACCCGGTCTTCCGGGAGGGACTGCGGCACATACTGGAGGCCGACCCGTCTATAGACGTGGTAGGGGAGGCCGACACGGGCGATATGGCCCTGCGTGAGGCACGCCGGCACCTGCCCGACGTGGTAATCCTAGACGTCAACATGCCTGCCCTGGACGGGCTCCAGGCCGCGAGGCGTATCTGCCAGGAACTGGATGAGACGCGGGTGGTGCTGCTGACTGCCTTCCACGATGAAGAACAGATGATGCGCGCCTTCCGGGTGGGAGTGTCTGCCTACTACGCCAAGGACGTACCTCCGGGAGAGCTCCTTGCGGCCCTGCAGGAGGTACGGTCGGGCCGATACGTGGTTCAGGGGCGGTGCATGACTCGGGAGGAGCTGGGCGCGTGGCTCACTCGGAGGCTGAGAGGGGTGGCCGAGGAGGGGGAGCTACCGGAGGAGGCGTGTGTCCCGCTCACGGCGAGGGAGATGGAAGTACTAGTGAGCGTGGCGCATGGGATGAGCAATAAGGAGATCGCCCGGCATCTCAGCATAAGCGAGCAGACGGTCAAGAACCACATGAGTTCCATTCTGAGGAAGCTGAGAGCCGCGGACCGCACCCAGGCGGCCATGTACGCTGTGCGGCACGGCTGGGTGCGGCTTCAGGACCTGGTCGATGCCGGAGCGTGAGCCGGTCGGGGCCGTCAGAGGCGATCTTTACGAAAGCTTTACGCTGGTAGTACACCCGTCCTATTCATTGCAGGGGAGTATCTACCTATATTAAGGGCGAAAGCAGCCACGAACCTGATCCAGTGAAGATTTATCCGCCCCTATTCATGACTGGGCCAGGGGATGGCTGTAAGGACAGCTGAACGGGAAAGGGGGTGACGGGCGATGATGTGGACACTGATGCCGTACTGCTTGCAGGCACTCGAGTTCATCCGCAGGCCGTTCCGGCGGCAAGAGGGGCAGGGTCTGGTGGAGTACGCGCTGATCCTGGTTCTAGTGGCGCTCGTGGTGATCGCGGCGCTGATTCTGCTGGGCAACCGCATCGGCGGGGTATTCGGGACGGTCAATGACAGCCTGGATCCCGCGGCCATCGCGGCGACGGCGACGGCTCTCGCGGGCTCGTAGCGAGGGAAGTCAGCAGAGACAGGAGGCGTCACTCCAGCCACCCAGGCCGCTGAGTGACGGAGCAGCGACGGCCGAGCCTCACCAGACACGCAGTGGCAGGTGAGGCTCGGTTCTCTTTCCCGCGGTGAGTGGCCTCGATGAGGAAGACAGACAACCTGAGAGAGGAGCGGGGGAGTGCGCTGGTGGAGACGGCGTTTGCCAGCGTGTTCCTTACTCTGCTGGTGGTAGCCGTCTTCGAGTTTGGCATGGTGTTCTCCTCCTACGTCGCCGTGATCAGCGCTTCCCGAGCTGGAGCCAGCTACGCCTCCATGCACCCCAGCCCGGCCGACCCCGACTACAACCGCTACGCCGACGTGGCCCGCAACGAACTGCGGGCGGCCTTCCTGGACATGCGAGAGGTCTCCATCCTTCCACCGGAGACGCCCGAAGGTATGGCTCCAGGGCAACAGGTGCGGGTGACAGTCACTTACCGGCTGCGTACGTTCACCAGCGGCATCTCCTTGCCCATCATGGGGCGCCTGGGCCTTCCCGATTCGTACACCGTGAGCTGGACCACGGCCATGCCCATCCGATGAGCGCAGAGATGTCACCCAACCACTTCGCCAGAGAAGACGGGCAAGAAGCGGTCGAGTTCGCCCTGTCGGTCCCCTTGCTCATGGCCCTCATCGTGGGCTTCCTCTACATGGGGCTGATACTGTACAGCCAGGTCACCCTGACCAACGCCGCCCGAGTGGGCACCAGCTACCTGGTGCGCGAGCCGTTGGCGAGCGACGATGAAGTGGAGAACGTGATCCGGGCCAGGCTCGGCATCCTCGATCAGACAGCTGTCACGATCGAGATAAGCCCTCCGCGCGACGAGCGAGTCCCCTACGTCCAGGTGGACGTCAGCCTGAGATACAACGCGCCCGTTCCCACCATCTCGTTCCCCAACTTCGGGGGTGGGTCTCCCATTGCCGTGGTACGCCCCCTCCAGCTACGGGCGGACTCGACGCTGAACGTGGAGTGAAGGAGGGCATGTGAAGCATAGGCACAGCTTGTTATCGGCCCAGAGCGGGCAGTCGCTAGCCATCGTGGCCTTAGGGATGGTCGTGCTTCTGAGCGTAGCCGGCCTGGTGGTGGACGTGGGAAATGCTTACGCCCTGCAGAGAAAGGTGCGCAATGCCGCCGACGCCGCCGCGCTGGCCGGTGCCAGGGAGCTCGCCAGCCGCAACCTGACCACGAACGCCAACGTACTCAGTGCGGCGCGTCGCTACGCCGCGCTCAACTATGTATCGTCAGACAACCTCGAGGTGTGGTACGCCGACGTGGACGGGAACCCTCTCCAGCCAGTCAACAACGACGGCTTCGCCCCGCCCGCAGAGGTCGGCGGCGTGCCGGTGGAGAGCGTGCTGGTCGAGGCGCGTGGGTCAGTCATGGCTTACCTGGCTCACCTGGTCGGGGTGCACTCGTTTCGGGCGGCCGAGCGATCCCTGGGCAGGATCATGTGCGGCGCCTGTTCTGCCGGCGACCTCTTCCCGGCTGCGGTCTCCCTGGATACCTTCGCTCACAACGGGGGAGTCCCGCTAATTGGCCCCCCATACATTTTCTGGGGCGACCCCACCGCCCCCGGTAGCTTCGGCTGGCTGTCGTGGAACACCGATCCCGGCCACACCAGCAATACCACTCTCGTCTTCAACATCGCCAACCGTCACAGCAGCGGTCGGTGGCACGTAGGCGACTGGATCCCCACCGGCCCGGGCGTGATGCCCAGCCATGGCGTGAGCTCGGCCATTGACGCGCTCATCGCCAGCGGCGAGAACACAGTCACTGTCCCCGTGTACAACGCCGTGACCGGCACCGGGGAGGGAGTGCATTACCAGGTCGCGGGCTTCGTCAGGCTGGAGATCACGGGGTACAACTTCACTGGAAAGGACAAGTACCTGCAGGGCAACTTCGTCCGTTGGGTGGAGGGCGACGCCGAGGGCGGCTGCGCCGACATGGGCGTGTGCGTGGTCAAGCTGAGACCGCCGATGACGGAGGCCAGGAGCATCGCCGGAGTGGTTTCCATCTGGGAATCCCGGTTGGTGGTGCCACCGGGGGGCGACCGGTTCCCGGTTGATGTGGTCAACGTCGTAGACACGTCCGGCAGTATGAACGACCGCTGGAGTCCTGGGCAGGAGACCAGGCTAACCACGGCCAAGAGGGCCCTCAGCGAGTTCCACGACTACTTGATGCCGGACGTGGGCGACCGGGCCGGGCTGGTGACGTTCCCGGCGATCAGCAGCGGGGAGTGGTATTCCTTGCTCTGTGGCTCTGCCTGGAAGAACACCTACTACCTGGGTCAGCCGGTCTTGGGGCTGACCTCCACCGTGGGGAGTCTGCAGGCTGCCATAGAAGCTCTCTCGGCCACGGGGGGAACAGCGCTGGCTTCGGCGGTTCAGGTTGGCCGTCACACGGTCCTTCCCGAGGGCGCGGCCACGCCCGGGCGCACGCCTGTGCTTATCGTCGCCAGCGATGGCATACCGAACTGCACTATTGACGGGCGGTGGACGGGCTTCAGCGACGACGGAGCCACCTCCCTGCCCTGCAACGCCATGGCGGAGCAGCACGCCATAGAGCAAGCCAACATCGCCAAGCAGGCGGGCATAGAGATCTACACCATCGCTATCGGCGATCACTTCGACAGCAGCGTGCTCAGGGCCATGGCGAGCGAAGACACCGATCCGAGCCGGCCCCACTTCTACCAGGCCGACGATCCGGCGGAACTGGAGGAGATCTACCGCACCATCGCCCGACGCCTGTTCGGCGAGCGACCCACCTGCACTGTCGACGAGTTCGAGGCCACTGGCGAGGGTGCCACCGTATCCATCTACAAGGACGGGAGCCTCTACGCGACGACCACGGCGTCCGCAACGGGAAGCTATGTGTTCTCCAACGTCGAGCCTGGGCAATACGTCTTCGCCGTGAACCTGCAAAAGTACGGGTTGACGTATGATGTGCTCACCGAGGTCATCGGCGGCCCCGCGGCGAGCAGCCCCATCACGATCACGGTGGGTCAGGGTACCGGCACCTATCTTCGTGACCTCTACGTGAAGACTTCCACACCTCTAGTCTGTCCCTAAGGCAGAGGAGGTAGCTCTTGAGACTGCGACCTTCAGCCAGGCGCTTGGCAACCGGCGTCGGGGCGTTGCTGGCCGCCCTCTTGGTGGCGGTAGCGCCTGCGGGCGCTTTCGTAACCCAGACGGTGCTGGATTTGGTGCCCGACTTTGCCGACGGCGCCTTCCGGCGCACGGGGCTAATCAACATCCCGGCGGAGAACATCAGCGGGGTGCAGCTGATGCCCATCGGCCTCTCGGGCGAGTGGGTTCTGGATCAGACCTCCCTGCCGGTGCCTCTCCAGGAGATGGCGGCCCATGCCTGGGGAAACTGGATCTACGTGGTGGGCGGCCGGCTCAGCAACGGGCAGGCGAGCAACCGGGTGTTTCGGTTCACCGTGGCCGAGGACGGCAGGATCGCCAGCGTGACCGAGCACAGCCCTCTGCCCGTAGGCCTGATCGGGGCGCAGACGTTCCTACGCATGGCCTACGGGGCCTACGGCGACGCCTACCTCTACGTGGTGGGAGGGCTGATCGGCGGCACCCAGGTATCGCGTAAGGTGTATCGGGCACCCATCAGTATCTACACCGGCGCCCTCGGTCAGTGGACCGCCCTGCAGACTGAGCTTCCCTTCGGTCTCTTCTACTCGGCCATCGCCCAGAAGGTCAACGATGTCTACCTCATCGGTGGTATCGCCTACTCCGGCACCTACGCTACCGTCTCCAACGTGTTTCGGACGACCATCCTGATGAATGGGGAGATCACGCCTTGGGACTCCTACATCGGCCCGGGGGGGACGGTGGAGTCCGAGCTTCCGCCGAGCTTCTCCGCCGGCGTGGCGGCAGCCCGCGCCATCATCTACCAGGATGACGCACGGTCTACCATTTACCTCATGGGGGGACGGAGCCAAGCCTCGGGACAGGTGGACAGCAGCGCCCTGGTGGCGGTGGCCGCGGCCGACATAGACCGATACGGCAATCTGTCGGAGTGGAAGGAGTCCGGGGCTCACCTGCCGGTGCCCATCCATGGGCACGGTGCCGTCCTGGTAGGGAACAGCGAGATACTGCTGGCCGGCGGCCGGACCGACCCCAGTGATCCCGAGGCTGGGATACAGAGCAACGTCCAGGCGGCCCTCATAGACCCGGATAACCCCGAGTTTCCCCTGTACGACTGGAACCCCGATCCGGACGAGTGGAACGTGTGGCAGACCGGAGTTCCTTTCCCTGACGGGCAGGTACGCGCCTATCACGGTCTGGTGAAGGTGGGAGACTGGATCTACGCCCTGGGCGGCAGCAATGCCGCTAACACGCCCACCAGCACTATCTATCGGGGGCGCCTGTCAGGGGTGGGGGCGCTGTATGCCCCCGATGGAGTCTACGAGTCGCCCACCATGACTCTGTACGATGGCACCGACCCCAGTGCGGCTCCCGACCTGATGCGGGTGGAGTGGCAGGCGGTGCTACCCGTGGGTTCGCTACACATGGAGTACAGCTGGAAGCCGGTCGGCGGCGAGTGGACGGACTGGCTGGAGCTCGGGGATTCGGTGGCGGGCCAGAACGTGGCCACCTTCTCCCCTCGGCTGGAGAGCGTGGCCCAGTTCCGCTTCCGCGCCACCTTCAGCAGCGTCCACCCCTACGATCGCACTCCCAGGCTGGAGGCCGTGCGGGTGGTGTACGACGCGCCTCCCCCCGATCTGGCGGTCTCTCTCAGTTCCAGCAAGCCCCACGTGAGGCCGGGCGACACCGTCTCTTTCACCGCCCAGTACCAGAACGTAGGCGGCGTGACTGCCGAGGGGGTCGAGGTGGTCTGCACCCTGCCGCCGTACCTTACCAACCTGTCCAGCGGCTGGGTGGAGGTGGGACCCCATACCTACAGGTTCGCAGTGGGGACGGTGGCTGCCGGCGGGGCGGGCAGCGCCAAGATCACGGCGCAGGTAGGTCAGATCCCCGAGGGAGTAGAGACCCTGGAGACACGCGCCACCGTGTCCTTCCCGCCCATGCGGGATCTAGACGCTAACCTGGTCGCAGATCCAAATGCGGCCAACGACTCTGCCTCGGTGACTGTCTCGGCCACCCCTCTGGCCATCACCGGGACGCTCTCCGCCACTCCGGCCGCGGGGACGCCAGTCAGCCCGGGCGATGCCCTGGAGTACCGGCTCGACTACACCGTGAGTGGAGGCACGGGCACCAGCGGGATAGTGATCTCGGTGGCAGTGGACGCCAACAAGCTGGTGGAAGTACAGCCTCTGGACGGTGGGCTGATGGAGGGGAGCACCGTGCGCTGGTACTTCCCGGCTGCCGTCCCTGCCGGCTACCAGGGGACTGTGCGTCTCCAGGCGCGGGTGAAGCGGCCGCTGGCGAACGGGACTGAGATCGCCCTCACCTACGTGGCTTCCTCCAACGACCTGCCGGCGGCTGCGGTGGCCAGCATCAGCCACCCGGTGGCCTCTCAGCCTCGGGTGACACTGCAAGGGAGCGCCGATCCCGCGGCTGGCAGCAGCGTTCTGCGGGGCCAGACCATCACCTACCGGTTCGTCTGCCTGAACGACGGGGGAGAGAACGCGTCCGGGATAGCGGTTAGTGCTTCCTTGCCCCCGGAGGTGCAGGTCGTGTCGGTGGAGCCGGCGGGGACCATATCGGGTCAGTCGGTGGCCTGGAGCCTGGGAAACCTCCCGATAGATACCCCTCGGGAGCTAAAGATCGTGGGGCGTGTTGCCGATACAGCAGCACATGGCCGAATAGTCACGGTTGGGGCCCAGCTGACTGGTACTGGAGTACCAGCAGTCTCGGTCCAGGTGCAGCATACGGTGAGAGTGCCGGCGGCCCTCAGCATAGCGAAGACGGTGGATCCCGCTCAGGCGGTGCGCCCCGGGGACATGCTCACCTACCGGGTTGCCGTCACCAACCTGGGAGGAGAGCCATCGGGCCCGATATCAGTCACCGACCCGGTGCCATCGTACACCTCTGACGCGGATGGGTTGGCGGTGAACTCGATGGTCAACTGGTCGGCCCAGGGGCTGGCAGGAGGTCAGACTCTGGTGTTCGAGCACCGGGTGCGGGTGAACGATCCCATCAGTGAGAGCATCACTGACATAGTGGCCGGGGCGGCGTCAGCATCGCACGCGGGGGTAACGGTGCGCAGCGGAACCCTTCGCACACCCGTCCAGCACTGGCCCAACCTATGGGTAACGGTGAGCGATGGCCGCACCGTGGTCAAGCCTGGGGATGCGTTGACCTACTCGGTGCACTACGGGAACCGTGGAGGGGCCACCCAGGGTGTGGAACTGGTGGCGGATCTGGGTCCGGAGCTGGAATGGAAGGGCGGTAGCGGCTGGCAACCGGTGGGGGACGGGCGCTACCGGCTGATCGTGGGGGCACTGGGCACCGAAGAGCGGAGCGCCTCTTTCGAGGCCCGCGTGTCGCCCTCGATTGACGGCGACGACCCTACGCTGGGCCTGCGCGCGGAGGTCACCATCAGCGGGGCCGACCCGGACGCCGACCCTCATGACGACCGCAGCGTGGACGTGGACATCGTCTCCGGACCGGATCTGGCAGTGCTCTCGTTCACTGCTGTGCCTGCCTCGCCCTTCCGGGAGCAGTACCTGACCCTGCAGGTCGAGGTGGGCAACATCGGTCCGAGCCCTCTGGGGCCCCATGCTACACAGGCGGGTCAGGAGCAAGTCATCCTGGAGGTCTACGCTCGCAGGGCGGTGTCGGAGCCGCCCTCAGGGCCGCTGGACTCGATAGGGGGGTACTGCGCCGAAGCCGGCTGCCAAGTCACGCGTCCGAGCTTCCGCAGCGCCATACCAATCGGTTCGCTGACGCCGGGGGCTACCGTGACGGTCAACTTCGCTAACCTACTCCACCTGACCGAGGCGGGTCTTCTGGACCTCTATGCTCAGGTGGACGTAGGCGGCGATCCCGTATACGGGGGCTTTCGAGAGGGGAATGAGCTCAACAACCTGGCCAGCCTGAGGCGATTTGCCGTGTTCGACCTAGGGCCGGAGAGCGCGGCGTACTGCTTGCCCCTGGTGTTGAGGGGTTCGGAGTGGTGATCTGGCGGGCGACCGCCGATTTGCTTGACGCAGGAGGATCCCTTTGAAGGGAAAGGCGATCGTATTCATCGGCGTACTCATAGGTCTGGTGGCCGGCGCGATGGTGCTGGTCCTCGTCAGCCAGCAGACGCCGGTGACGGCGGCGGACCCTACTCCCGAGCCGATTCCGGTGGTGCGTGCCGCCCAGAACATCGCCAAAGGCGATGAGATCACGCTGGAGGCGATCCAACTGGTACACCTGGAGCGGGGTGAGGCCGTGCCTCCTACGGCGGTGCGCGACCCCATGAAGGTAGTGGGCATGATCGCCGCGATGGACATACCGCAGGGCACTATCATGCAGGAGGCTATGTACTTCGACCGAGAGTCGGCGTTGCTGACGGGGAGAAGCGCTTCCACGCTGTTCCAGCCGGGCAGAGTGGCTATGGCCTTCCCCATAGGCGACCTGGCCAGCGTGGGCGGGGCGCTCAAGCCCGGCGACAGGGTGAATGTCCTGGCATCCTTCGAGCTAATGGATGTGGACCGGCAGCTGCAGGTACGCATGCCGATGGACGGCTCAGGCATACAGATACCGCGCATGGCGGTGCAGATGGTGTTGCAGGACATCGAGGTGCTCCGCGTGGGCGCGTGGACCACCCCTACGTCCGTCACCGGTGACAAGCAGAGCCCGCCACCGGTGGTCAACACTGACCTGGTGACCCTGTTGGTCACTCCTCAGGACTCGCTCGTGCTGAAGTGGCTCATCGACAAGGTGGATGAAGGCCAAGCCAGGATCACTCTGGCGCTGCGCTCCGAAGACGAGGAGGAGACATCCACAACCGAAGCGGTGACGCTCGAGTACGTGATGCGGCGCTTCAACGTGCCCATACCTTCCAAGCTAGATGTCACCACCGACGAAATCCGGGTCAAGGGCAACCTGGAGATACGGTAATACCCGCCGGCCGACGCCTTGCGGCCAGCCGGACTCGAGGTTAGCGACCAATGATACGGATTGTCGTTGTGGACGACAGCCCGGAAGTCGTCAACGACATCGAGCGCCTGTTCCACTTCGAGCCTGACCTAGAGGTAGTGGGCACGGCAACCGATGGAGCGGTAGGGCTCCAGGTAGTGCGGGAGACTCGTCCGGACGTTGTGCTCCTGGATATCAACATGCCGGGCATGGACGGGCTGGCGGTGGCGGAGGCCATCACCGCCAACATGCCCGGGGTCCAGGTGATCATGATGTCCGTGCAGACGGAGATGGATTACCTGCGCAAGGCCATGCGGGCGGGAGCGCGGGACTACATCCTCAAGCCCTTCGACATTGATGAGGTGCCGGCCAAGATCCGGCAGGTGCACGAGTCACTCCGGGCCAAGTCGGAGGCGGCCGCGGTGGAGGATCCCACCGAAGGCAAGGTGATCACCGTGTTCAGCCCGCGGGGTGGCTCAGGTTGTACCACCCTGGCTGTCAATCTGGCGCTGGCCCTCCGGTCCTTCACCCGCCGCAAGGTGGCACTAGTGGACGCCGCCCTGCAGTTCGGCGACGTAGGCGTGATGCTGAACGTGCACAACCAACGTCACATCGGGGAGCTGGCCCGGCACATGGACGAGCTAGACCCCACCTTCGTGGGTGAGATGACGGTAACGCATCCCTCTGGGCTCCGAGTCCTGCTGGCGCCACCACGTCCGGAGATGGCCGAACTGGTCACGAGCGAGTGCATTCGCCGCACGCTGGCCTCCCTGAAGCAGAGCTTCGACTTCGTGGTGGTGGACGGTGGCCACTACTTGGGGGAGTCGCTTCTAGCGTCGGTGGACGAGTCCGATCGTCTGCTCCTTCTCACGACGCCGGACATCCCGTCCATCAAGAGCACGCGGCTGATGCTGGAAGTGCTCGACGCTCTTGGGGTGCCGGAGGAGCGCTGTGGTCTGGTGATAGGGCAGGCCGGTCGCCGGTACGGGGTAAAGACGGAGGATATCGAGAGATCGCTGGGGATGCGGGCAGTGGTTGCCCTCCCGTACGACGACGCGGGGCCGCTTCTGGCCGCCAACCAGGGACGGGCGCTGTACGAGATGGACCCGGAGGCACCGTTCTGTCAGGCGGTGCTCAAGCTCAGCCAGGAGGTGATCGGGGGTGGCGTGGCGGCGGAGGGAGAGCCGGTAGCGGAGGAACCGGCGAAGCCTCGGCGAAGGTTCGCATTTCTCGGGGGATAGCGCGGTGAGTCCGACATCTGCGATGGAGGTGTGGTAGTGTCGCTACTCAGGCGACTGGAAGGCAACGGTAGCAGCAGCGGGGCCGGCCCTCAGACGACGATGAGGCGGTTGCCCGCTACCGCCGGCCCCGATGTCCGCGATGCCTATAGAGAGCTCAGGGGTCGTATCCAGAGCCGACTGATCGCCGAGTTGGAGGACATAGACCTGAGCGAGCGGGAGGAAGTCGAGGCCAAGATCCAGGAGCTCTTTGACAGCCTGCTTGCCCAGGAGAACATCATCCTCAGCCGGGCCGAACGGGGGAGGATGTTCGAGCAGATCGTAAGCGAGATTCTAGGCCTAGGGCCCCTTGATCCCCTGCTGGAGGACACTTCCATCACTGAGATCATGGTCAATGGGCCCGCCAACATCTTTGTGGAGCGGAACGGCAAGATCGAACGCACTAAGCTCTCCTTCGAGAGTGCCCAACATGAGTTGCGCATCATTGAGCGCATCGTGTCGCGCATCGGGCGGCGCATTGACGAATCGTCGCCCATGGTAGACGCTCGCCTTCCGGACGGTTCCCGGGTCAATGCCGTCATCTCCCCTGTTTCGCTCGTGGGGCCGGTCCTCACCATCAGGAAGTTCTCCCACACACCCCTGTCTGCCGATGACCTGGTACGCTTCGGCTCATTGACCGCTGAGGCGATGGAGTTCCTGCACCTCTGTGTCAAGGGGCGGTTGAACATCCTCATCGCCGGGGGCACCGGCTCCGGCAAGACCACTCTCCTTAACGTGCTTTCGTCCTTTGTGCCCGAGGATGAGCGCATCATCACTATCGAGAACGTGGCCGAGCTGCAGCTGCAGCAGGAGCACGTAGTGACTCTGGAATCGCGCGAACGCAACATCGAGGGCCGGGGCGAGATCACCATCCGCGACTTGGTGGTGAATGCCCTGCGAATGAGGCCGGACCGGATCATCGTCGGGGAGGTGCGCGCCGGCGAGGCGCTGGACATGCTCCAGGCCATGAACACCGGACATGATGGATCCATGACCACCCTCCACGCCAACAGCCCCCGCGACGCCCTATCTCGCTTGGAGACGATGGTCCTGATGGCGGGAATGGATCTGCCCTTGCGGGCCATCAGGGAACAGATAGCGTCGGCCATCGACTTGGTGGTGCACCAGGAGCGCCTGCGAGACGGCTCCCGCCGGGTGGTAAACATATCTGAGGTGCAGGGGCTGGAGAGCGAGGTGATTGTGATGCAGGACCTCTTCCGCTTCCGGCGCAAGGGAGAGCGAGAGGGCAAGATCCTAGGCTCACTGGAGCCCACCGGTATCCGCCCACGATTTGCGGAGAAGTTGGAAGCCGCCGGCACGCCGGTGCCGCCCAGTCTGCTAGGCATCCGGGAGACCATTCGCGAACTGTAGCGGGGCCAAGCCATGCAGATAGCCATTCTCGTTGCCGTCGCCATAGCCCTGAGCATCAGCGCCACCGCCTGGCTGGTCTGGCGGTTGGTGCGCGGTCAGTCGGGCGTTATCCAGGAGCGGCTGGCGTCCTACGCGGCCCGGGGGGGCTCGGAGGTTGCGGAACGTCAGCATCGTCCTACTATCGCCGCCCAGATGGACCAGGCGCTCCGCAGGCGCCCCTTCGGCCAGCGACTGGCGGAGGACCTGGGACGGGCCGATCTGCAGCTGCGGGTATCCGAGTTCGTGGTTCTGCAGGTGCTGTGCGCCGTCCTGGGTGTGCTCTTTGGCCTCATCCTGTTCGCCACTCCGGCCCTGGCCCTGCTCATAGGGTTTGGGGCCTTCTTCCTTCCTCGCGTCTACCTCAAGCGCCGGCAGTCGGCCCGACTGCACGCCTTCAGCGACCAGCTGGGCGACGCGCTGAGGCTGCTGGTGAGTTCGCTGCGGTCGGGCTACAGCATGCTGCAGTCCATGGAGGTGGTGGCTTCGGAGTTGCCCGAACCCATCGCGGGCGAGTTCGGGCGGGTGGTGCGAGAGGTCGGGCTGGGGCTGACTCAGGAGCAAGCCTTCAACAACATGCTCCAACGCCTGCCGAGCGACGACCTGGACATGATGGTCACGGCCATCAACGTGCAGCACGAAGTCGGCGGCAACATGGCCGAGATCCTGGATACCATCAGCGGCACCATAGCGGAGCGGGTGCGTATCCAGGGCGAGATCCGGGTGCTGACGGCTCAGCAGATGCTCTCGGGCTACCTGCTAACGTTCCTTCCCCTGGCGGTGACCCTGGTGCTCTTCGCCATAAACCGACCCTACATGGTGCAGCTCTTCCAGGATACCTGCGGGCTGGCGATGGTTGGAACTGGAGTGACCATGGTCGCCACCGGATACCTGATCATCCGCCGAATCGTGAAGATCGAGGTCTGACGAGGTAGGGTGCTATGAACCCAGCTGCCTTGATGCTGGCTTTCATGGTGATGCTCAGCATCACCCTCATCTCCGTGGGCCTGTCCAACGCTCGAACCCAAAGCGTAGTGGAGGTGCGCCTGGCCCAGTACGGGTCCCGCACCGCTACTCTCGCCGATCTGGAGCTAGAGCGGAGCTTCGCCGAGCGCGTCATTCGCCCGGCCTTTGGACGGCTGGCCCGTGCCCTGGCGGCGATGGCGCCTCAGGCTAGTCTGGCCCGCACCCGGCGCCAGCTGGAGCTGGCCGGAAACCCGGCCGGCCTCCGTGCTGTAGACTTCATCGGCCTGCGCTTCCTGTCTGGCCTGGCTACGGGTGCCGTGGTGTTCCTTCTGACTCAAGCCCTGGCGCTGGGGATCGGAGCCGGGGTGGTGTTTGGCCTACTCCTGGGCACGCTGGGATACATGTTGCCGGTTATGTGGCTCGGTTCGCGTATCCGTCAGCGCAAGCAGGAGATCCTGCGCGCTCTCCCCGATGCTCTGGACCTCCTGACTATTAGCGTGGAGGCGGGATTGGGGTTCGATGCCGCCCTGGCCAAGGTGGTGGAGAAGTGGGACAATGCCCTCACCTACGAGTTCGGTCGAGTGCTGGCGGAGGTGCGAGTGGGCAAGCTCCGCCGAGAGGCTCTGCGCGATATGGCGGAGCGGGTGGAAGTCCCCGAGGTCAAGAGCTTCGTGGCGGCCATCATCCAGGCCGACCAGCTAGGAGCCAGCATAGGTCGCATCCTTCACGTTCAGGCGGCCCAGATGCGAATGAAGCGGCGTCAGCGAGCAGAAGAGGCGGCACAGAAAGCCCCCATAAAGATGCTCATCCCTCTAGCGTTCCTCATCATGCCGGCGCTATTCATAGTGCTCCTGGGGCCGGCGGTCATTACGGTCAAGAACTCCGGCGTCCTTTCCCTGATGTAGCGGCTTCACAGTGGCCCCGCCCCCGCGCCTGGCCCGCCTGAGAGACTGGCTGCTAGACCTGCTCTACCCTCCACACTGCCTGGGTTGCGGGGCAGGAGGCGCCTGGCTGTGCCATGCGTGCCTATCGAGCGTGGCGCGGCTGGACGATCCCCAAGTGGTATCGGTGCACGTGGGGGAGAGGACGTGGCTGCTCCCGGTGTACTCAGTCAGCCTGCACCAGGGACTGGCGCGCCGGGCCGTCCATGCCCTCAAGTACGAAGGGAAACGGGTGCTGGCCGAGCCCATGGCGGCGGAGATGGTCGGCTGTCTCGGTTCGACGGCAGCGAAGGTGGACTGGGTGATCCCGGTGCCCCTGCATCGGAGTCGGCAGCGGGAGCGGGGGTTCAATCAAGCGGAGCTTCTGGCGCGAGGGCTGACGGCCCACCTCCGACTTCCCCTGGTAGGTGATTGCCTGGTTAGGGTGCGTGATACTTCGCCGCAGGTGGGGTTATCGGTGGCGGAGAGGAAAGGCAACATGGAGGGAGCCTTCCGTGCCCATGCGCGCATGCGGGAACAGGCGTTGCTCCTGGTGGACGACGTGTGCACTACGGGCGCCACCATCGCTGCCTGTGCCGCGGCCGCAGCTGCTGCGGGGGGTGTGCCAGTCGCGGCGGTGACGTTCACCCGTGCCGGGCCGGGGATGGATATCTAGTCGCTGCGGCGATTGTAGATGGTGTAGGTATATACGAAGGTGATGGGCCGACGCTTCCAGGAGTTGGGCAGGCGCTTGGTGAGATCGAAGGGGGTAGGCGGGTCCTGAACTGCTGCCGGAGCCTCGGGCTGGCGCTCCTCGTCCGGGGCTGGTGCCCGCTCAGTCACCACGACCACGTTCACGGCCTGGTGGCCCTTGGGAGTGTCGCGCACCTCGAACTCCACTACGCGGCCCTTGGCGAGAGGCAGGTCGCTCGAGCCCAGGACGACGGCGCTCTCGTGGACGAAGACCTCGGTGCCGTCGTCGCACTGGATGAAACCGTAGCTGCGGCTACGGTTGAACCACTTGACGACTCCTCGCCTGACGTCGGAGCTGTCAGCTACCTGAGCCGGGGCTTGCCTGGGGGAGGAGCGGCGCGAACGCCGCCGCCTACCTCGGCGGGGTTCGCTATCGAGCATCTAGCGCACTGCTTCGGCACTGGGGTTGCGGTATCGATACACGATCCGCCCGCGTTCCAGGTCGTACGGGGTGAGAGCTACGCGCACGCGGTCGCCGAGGAGGACGCGGATGTAGAACTTGCGCATCTTCCCGCTCAGGTAGGCCAGTACTTCATGACCGCTGTCCAGCCTGACCCGGAAAGTGGTGTCGGGCAGGGTCTCGATCACGGTACCCTCTACTTCGATAGTGTCTTCTTGCTTTGGCATATGCCTCCTAGTCCTCGTTCTGATGTGACAATGATACGCGGTTGCTCAGGAAGTGGGCGAATCGGCGAGGCTTCCATCGAGGAGACTGGCTAGTTCCTCGAAGGCAGCCTCGGGCTCACAGCCTCGCACTGCGGCCAGCTCCGTGGCCACGAAGTTGCGGGCCTGCTCCAACACCCGGGCATCGGTACTGGTTAGCTGGCTGGCCCGACTGCGGTGAAACAAGTCCCGGCACACTTCAGCAATGAGCCGGGTGTCGCCGGAGCGCAGCTTGTCCATCAGCTCTTTCTGACGCGATTTGAACTCACTGGGCAGATTGCCCGGATCCTGGACCAGAATCTGCAGAGCCTCCTCCACCATGTTGCCATCTGCCAGGCGCAGGCCCAAGGAGTCCGCGTTGTTGACCGGTACAAGCATGGTGAGCCGGTTGGCGTACAGCTCAATGACGTAGTACTCGCCGCTGCCGTCGGTTCCCTCCGGGGTATCGAAGCCCTTGATGACGCCCGCCCCGTGGTTTGGATGCACGACCCGATCGCCCTCCCGGAACATGAAGAACCTCCTGCCTCTGGCTGCATCCCCGACGCGCCCGCTGCCAGGACCGCCATCCGTGGGCTGCGGGGCACACACGCTGCCCATCAGATCACCGTGCCGACATCAGGAATGGGTGACGGTGGTCCTGAGAAGGTGACGCCAAGCGCCAACACCGGACGCGAATGCGGATAACGGCCCATCAGCCTAGGCCGGAGTAGGTCTGACGAGCGCGTGGAGCCGCTTGCATAAAGTCGCACCGCTCCACACCTAAGTATACCAACCAAAGGAAGAGCGTACAAGGGCACCACGGACCGCGGATGCATGAGCTCGGCACCGGGGGGTCGGACGGTGGCCCCGGGTCGCCGGTCCGCCTCGGCCTTTCGTAACGACTCGCGATGAAGGGGGTAGAGCCTTGGGCAGCGGGATGGCTCAGGCTCTACGTAGGGCTGCTCATGGAGCAGGCGCGACCCATCCTCGCCAGGGTGCACGGCAGCGCGCCCAAGATCTCCGCGGGGTGACTGAGGTGCGCCCGTGCCAAAGCCTACGTCATGGCACCGCCTGCCGCCGCGCGGCGGCAGGCGGCACTCGGGAGAGCCCTGACCCTTTGGCCGGCTGGGCCGCGGTGCTTGTTGGCATGTACGCCGCGATTCCAGCAGGTTGCCCCATTCCCCATCCTGTGACGCCTGTGTTAGACTCGGTCCAGCCGTCCTCTACGAGAACGTATCGGTGGGCCACCCGGGGCCTGCCCGGAGGTGACCTGTGAGACAACCCGAAGACGGCCTTCGCGCTCTGGCTCTGACGGTCGTGCTGCTCTTGCTGGCGACCGGCGGCCTGCTGGCGTGCATGGCAGACCAGAACCGGAGCCCTGCCGCTGGTGGCGCCATTCCCTGGCAGGAGCAGCTCGGGACGCAGTTGGCGTTCGCTGTAGCCACCCAGCACGCTATGGCAACAGCCACTCGGCAGAGTGCAGGCTTGGCCACACAGCAAGCTGTGGGCTTGGCTACGCCCGGCGAGACGGGCGACGGGCCCGGCACTGCGACCCTGGAACCGGCGCTCTCGGCTTCGCCTTCGGCTCAGCCGGACGCAACAGCCACGGTGCAGGCGCAGGTCGTTCCTCCCAGTTCTACCCCGGTCCCGTCCGCCACCGCGACCCGGCCGCCCACATCGACGCCCACGATGACGCCCGTTCCGGCCACTCCGACGGCCACCGCTACCTTCACCCCTGTCCCGACCCCTACCCCGACGCCGACGCCCCGGCCCATGAGCTTGAGGGAGGACTTGCCTGCCATGGCGCTGGCGGACTGGCCGCGACCGGC
The DNA here is from genome assembly GCA_013178015.1 of Anaerolineae bacterium. Classification (NCBI taxonomy): domain Bacteria; kingdom Bacillati; phylum Chloroflexota; class Anaerolineae; species Anaerolineae bacterium. The sequence goes on along the minus strand of JABLXR010000011.1, from coordinate 9,327 downwards.
GAACGACAACGGCTGGGGGATGCACTTCCTGGTTGATCCCTACCCTTCCGAGGAGGTAATAGATCTAAACATCCAGCGCATGCTGGACATGCACATGAAATGGGCTCTGGTCATCTATGGGGACGAGATCCAGCTGCAGAAGCTGGCGCCCCGCTTCCGCGACGCCGGCATCACCGTGGTCTGGCGCCGCATGCTCCGGCCTTACGACTTCTACTGGGAGTGGGAGAGGGACATACGTATCCTGCAGAGCCTAGGAGTGCCGCCCTACATGCAGATATACAACGAGCCCTCGGTAGCTCAGGAGTGGCCGGATGGTCGTGCCGACCAGGCGGTGTTCATTGAGAACCTGATCGCGGCCTGTGAGGCAGTGTACAACGCCGGGGGCTACGTGGGGCTGCAGTTCGTGTCGGAGAACTGGCTTCGGGATGCCATCGCCGAGATCAAGAAGCGCGATGGGGAGAGGCTGTTCGGTCGCACCTTCTTCATTCCGCACTCGTACGGCATGAACCACCCGCCCAGCTACACCGAGGACATCAACACCGTGCTCAGCTTCAGGAACTTCGCCCACATATTCGAGGAAGAGATCGGATTCGTGCCTCCCATGATCGTGGGCGAGGGCGGATGGAAGTATGGTGCCACCGACGATGGCCGCTATCCCAAGGTGTCGGAGGAGCTACACCGAGACTACTACGTGGAGCTCTACAACTGGTTCCGTACCGGTGTGCTCTCCAACGGGGAACCTCTGCCAGACTACCTCTTCGCCTTCTGTCCCTGGCTGCTGTCTCACAAGATGGACGACAACGCCTTCTACGACAGCTTCGCGGGCGACAGGGTGGTGACGATCGAAGCCATCCGGGCCATCCCGCCCTTCGTGCGCCGGTTCAGCTGGGAGTAACGACTAGCGGACAGGGGATAGCGCGACTGGCCGCTCGGATCTAGCCACTGTCCATTGTCAATACCACCTTGCGGGTGGCCTGGGGCTGCTCTTCGATCAGGGCGAAGGCGGCGCCGACGCGTTCGAAGGGGAAACGGTGGGAGATCAGCGGACGGGGATCCACCTGGCCGCTCTCTACCAGCCGGATGATGCGGCGGAACTGCTCGCGGCTGTTGCGGGAGGCGATCACGTCCAGCTCCTTTCGCACCAGGAGAGGCACGGGCAAGGGCACCTCTTGTGTGGTGATCCCTACGATGACCACCCGGCCGGCGGAGCCGACGTAATCGAGGGCGGCACGGGTGGTGCGCACTGTGCCCACCGCCTCGATCACCACTGTGGGACCCTCGCCGCCGGTCCAGTCCAGCACCGCTCTGGCCACGTCCTCATCCGCGGCGTTGATGGTCAGGTCGGCGCCCAAAGAGCGGGCAACCTCCAGCTTGTCCGGAATGAGGTCAACGCTGGCTACCCGGGCTCCCTCCTGCCGGGCCAAGAGAAGGGCCGCCAGGCCGATGGTCCCGGCACCGAGGATCAACACGCTGTCCTCAGCTGATACCCGTCCGCGGCTGACTGACTGCCCCCCGATGCAGAGGGGCTCGATCAGGGCGGCCGTCTCGAAGGGCACCTCGGGGGAGATGCGATGCAATTGCCCCTGGTCCACCGTCAGGTACTGACGGAAACCCCCGTCGGTGTGCACGCCCATCACCTGCAGGCGGGTGCAGCAGTTGTAGCGGCCCACGCGACAGGGATAGCATTGTCCGCAGCGGAGCATAGGGTCGAGGACCACGTGGTCACCCGGCGAGAGGCCGGTCACGTCGGCCCCCAGTCTTGTCACCTCTCCGGCGACCTCGTGGCCGGGAATGGCGGGGTAGACCTGGAAGGCGGAGGAGCCCCGATAGGCGTGCACGTCGGAGCCGCATATGCCCCCAGCTCGCACGCGCACCACGACCTGGCCTGGGCCCGGGTACGGTTGGTCCATCTCGACCAGCTCCAGTTCGCGGGGACCACGTAGCAGGGCTGCTTTCATAGCCGATCTCCTTGTCTCAGCCAATGCGTTCCACCCGTACCAGAGGCAGAAGCCGCTGCACATCCTCGCACCGGCAGTCGGCAGTACCAAGGGTGAGGAGCACGGCGCTGGCAGCCGCCGTGGCCCAGCGCAGTGCCTCCGGCAGGGGGAGGTCGTCCAGGAAGCCCTTGATGAGCCCGGCGGCGAAGGCATCGCCGGCGCCGGCAGTGTTCACCACCTCGACCGGCATGGGCGGGACTCGCCACGCCTGGTCGGGGGTGACGCAGATGCTACCCTCTTCTCCCAGGGTGACCACCACCAGCTTGACCCCGCGAGTCTGGCACAGCTCGCGGGCAGCCTCTACCGCGTCGGCGACTCCATCGAGCCGGCGGCCCAGGGCGGCGCCCAGCTCCACCTGGTTGGGTTTGACGATGGTCGGGCGGCCGGGAAGGCCGTCCATAAGGGTCTGGCCGCTGGCGTCGAGCAGGGACCTAACTCCGTGGGCGCGGGCCTCCACCAGCATGCGGGCGTACAGATCGGGGGCCACGCCCTCGGGGAGGCTCCCTCCTAGGATCAGCCACTCCCGCCCCGGAAGCAAGCGGCGCACGTGGTCGAGCAGCCGTTCGCCATCGGCGTAGGTGGGCTTGAGCGAGGGCACGGTGATGGTGCCCTGCTGGCCGGTTCCCTTCTTGATGATCACCACATTGACGCGGGTGTGACCGGGGCACCGGAGGAAGCGGCAGGTGACGCCTGCTCGGCGCAGCATGCGCACCATGCGGCGGCCGCTCTTGCCGCCAGCCAGTCCGGTGGCCACCGAGGGTACGCCCAGTTGGGCCAGGACTAGCGAGGCATCGGCCGGCTTGCCCGCCATGGCCAGCGTGGTGGCCTCGGCCACCACCGTCCGGCCCAGGGCGAAATCGGGCACCAGTAGGCAGCGATCCAGAGCCGTGTTGGGGGTGACGGTTAGGACCGGCTCCGCTAGCGAAGCGCCCGACGCGGTCACCGGGGCCCACCGGCCCGCAGGCAGGCCTGAGCCAGCAGACAGCGGGCATTGTTCTCCAGCCTTTCCAGGGTGTCGTAGGCCTCCAAGAGATTATGGGCGACGACCACGGCACCATGCCGAGGCAGCAGTGCCCCCAGGGCGTGCTGGTCGAACTGGTCCATGAGGGGCCGGAAGTAGGCCACCACGTTGACGGCCAGCTCGGGGGTATGGCTGCGGGCTGGTTGCACCAGGCCAATGGTGCCGAACTTCTCCGTGTACTCCACGGCCGACGGCATCTCCCAACCCAGGGCGGAGAAGACCATCAGGTTGGGGGCATGGGCGTGAATGACGCTGCCGATCTGGGGGAAGGCCTCGTAGAGCGCCAGGTGCATGTCACTCTCGCGGGAGATGGGGGTAGGGCCCTGGAGTACGTTCCGCTGTAGGTCCAGTACGTTGACCAATTCGGGCGTGAGGCGCCAGTGGTAGCGGGCCCCGGCGTAGCGGGGGCTGACGTAGATGCGTTCCCCCACCTTGGCGCTGACGTTGCCCCCGGCAGCGTCGGTGAGGAAGCGCTCGTAGAGCATGGCGCCGATGTAGATGATCTGGTCTATGGTGCTGGTGTCGGCCTGAACCTGATTCTCCACTCCGTCCTCCGCCATCGTCTTTGCCCCTGGGTGGGCCTGGATGCCCAAGGCCGGTCCTTCTTGACCGGGCCGGGACCGCTCCCCTATCATGGCCGCATGCACCGCGCACCTGCCCTCCCTGCCAGCAGCCTGGTCGAGCTCATGAAGACCATGCGCCCCAAGCAGTGGGCCAAGCAGGCCTTCGTGCTAGCGGCCCTGGTATTCGATGGCAAGCTGTTCCAGCCCTACTTTGTGGTCCGGACGCTTCTCGCGGTCCTGGTCTTCTCTCTGATATCCGGTGCGGTCTACGCCCTGAACGACCTGGCGGACGTAGAGAAGGACCGGACGCACCCATCTAAGCGCCACCGACCTCTGGCTTCCGGCCGTCTCTCGCCAGCTGTGGCCGGAGTGGCCGTGCTGGTGCTGGTAGCGGTATCCCTCGCGACTGCGTACCTGCTGAGCCCTGGCTTTCTCCTGGTCACTGCCCTCTATTTCGGGCTGAACGTCGCCTACTCCTATGTCCTGAAAGACCTGTTGATACTGGACCTGCTCGCCATAGCTGCTGGGTTCGTGCTGCGGGTAGTGGCAGGGGTGGTGGTGGTGGACGTGGCCCGCTTCTCTCCCTGGCTCTACGTGTGTACCACTCTGCTGGCCCTGTTCATCGCCATCAACAAGCGCCGGCACGAGTACGTGCTCCTGGCGGAGAACGCTGAGAACCACCGCTCCACCCTCGCCGGCTACACCCTTCCCCTGCTAGATCAGTTCAGCATGGTGGTCATATCGGCCACGCTGATGGCTTACTCGCTCTATACCTTCTCCGCTCCCAACCTGCCGGACAACCACTCCATGATGCTCACCATTCCCTTCGTCATCTACGGCCTGTTCCGCTACATGTACCTGGTGCAGGTCAAGGGAATGGGCGGCGCCCCGGAAGAGATCGTCTTGCGGGACAAGCCCCTGATACTGGACGTGCTGCTCTGGTCGCTGGCGGTAGGGCTGGTCCTGTATGTGTTCTCGTAGGGGACAGTGACTCATGGTACGTGGCGCCTCACGGGATGAACCACGTACATGATGGTCACGTGTCACGTTTCACGCATCACCATCCCTGCCTCCTCTAGGCCCTGACGGCGTCGGTGTTGGATGGCGGCCGAGATGAAGGCGCGAAATAGCGGATGAGGCCGGAGCGGCCGCGACTTGAACTCCGGATGGAACTGGCTACCCACCATCCAGGGGTGATCCACGATCTCGGCGATCTCGACCAGGCGGCCATCCGGTGAGAGGCCGCTGAAGGCCATGCCGGCCGAAGCGAGAAGAGCCCGGAAGTCGTTGTTCAGCTCAAAGCGATGCCGGTGCCGCTCGTGCACCAGGTCGGTGCCGTACGCGGCGGCAGCCCTGGTGCCCGGCACCAGCACGCAGGGGTAGGAGCCCAGCCGCATCGAGCCTCCCAGGTCCACGATCGAGCGTTGCTCCGGCAGCAAGTCTATCACCGGGTAGGCCGTGGTGAGGTCGAACTCGGTGCTATTGGGCTCGTCGGACCCGGTGGCAGCGCGGGCTAGCTCGATGACCATGGTCTGCATGCCTAGGCACAGGCCTAGGTAAGGCAGCCGGTTCAGGCGGGCATAGCGGGCGGCTGCGATCTTGCCCTCGATGCCTCGATCCCCAAAGCCGCCGGGAACTACGATGCCGTCCAGCCCCTCTAGGAGCTCCTCAGGGGGCCGACGTTCCAGCTCCTCCGACGGGATCCAGCGGATGTTCAGGTCGCGGCCGGCGTTCACCGCGGCGTGGAACAGGGCCTCGCGCACGCTCAGATAGGCGTCGTGCAGCTCGACGTACTTGCCGGCGATGCCGATGTTGACTGGGGGCTTGGGCCGATGGATTTCCTCCACCAGGCGGGCCCAGTCGCTCAAGTCGGCGGCGCTGGCGCCCAGGTTGAGCCGCTCCACCAGCAGGTCACCCAGGTTGCGCTGGGCCAGCATGAGCACCACTTCGTAGATGGTGTCGGCGGTGACGAGCGGGATCACCGCTTCGGTGTCCACATCGCAGAAGAGGGCTACCTTCTCTCTGAGCCCGTTCGGCACGGGGTAGTCGCTGCGGCAGACGATCACGTCCGGCTGGATGCCGATGCTCCGCAACTCCCGCACGCTGTGCTGGGTTGGCTTTGTCTTGAGCTCTCCCGTGCTGCCGATGTGGGGAAGAAGGGTGACGTGTATGTAGAGGGTATTCTCTCGCCCCACATCCTTGCGCATTTGCCGGATGGCTTCCAGGAAGGGCAGGCCCTCGATGTCGCCTACCGTGCCGCCGACCTCGACAATGACCACGTCGGCCCCGCTGACGCGGCCGACGGCCGCGATGCGGCGCTTGATCTCGTTGGTGACGTGAGGAATGACCTGGATGGTGCCGCCAAGGTAATCGCCCCGACGCTCCTTGGCGATGACGCTGGAGTAGATCTGCCCGGCAGTGACGTTGCTGTCGCGAGTGAGGTTGGTGTCAATGAAGCGCTCGTAGTGGCCCAGGTCGAGGTCGGTCTCGGCACCGTCCTCGGTAACGAACACCTCCCCATGCTGGTAGGGGCTCATGGTGCCGGGGTCTACGTTGAGGTAGGGGTCCAGCTTCTGAACCGAGACGCGCACCCCGCGGGCCTTGAGCAGGCGCCCCACGGCGGCGACGGTTACACCCTTTCCCACCGAACTGACCACACCGCCGGTACAGAAGATGTACTTCATGGCAGAGCTCCTCTCGCGCAAGGCAGGTCGGCAAGGGGCAAAGAATAAGGCAGGCCTGGGGTTGGCATCCCGGCCCGCCCAATTCAATGATAGCCACTGCCGCTTGCTGCTGCAAACCACGGTAAGCAGGACGATCGTCTCTTGCCGCCCAACCCCTGCCCCAATCAGGAGTTCGCGCGCCCACGCGCGTGCTCCTCTTGATAGGCGGCACGCCCGCGCCTGGGGGCGCGGACTCCTCGTGAGGGGTCCGGAAAGCGCATGCCAGGTGCCGCCGGCGGGGGAGGCGCTTCCCGAAGGACCCGCATCCTGCCGTCCAATCCCCGCCCCAATGAGGAGTTCGCGCGCCCACGCGCGTGCTCCTCTTGATAGGCGGCACGTCCGCGCCTGGGGGCGCGGACTCCTCGTGAGGGGTCCGAAAAGCGCATGCCAGGTGCCGCCGGCGGGGGAGGCGCCTCCCGAAGGACGCGCATCCTGCCGTCCAATCCCCGCCCCAATGAGGAGTTCGCGCGCCCACGCGCGAGCCCCTCCCGACAGGCGGCACGCCCGCGCCTGGGGGCGCGGACTCCTCGTGAGGGGTCCGGAAAGCGCATGGTCAGGTGCCGCCGGCGCGGGAGGCGCTCCCGAAGGACCCGCATCCTGCCGTCCAATCCCCGCCCCAATGAGGAGTTCGCGCGCCCACGCGCGAGCCCCTCTCGATGGGCGGCACGCCCGCGCCTGGGGGCGCGGACTCCTCGTGAGGGGTCCGGAAAGCGCATGCGTCAGGTGCGATCGTCGCGCGCCCCGAGCTACGGCATGGGGAATGCGGGAGTGGCGGGGCCAACTATCCCCGCCCCGGCCCCCCTCTCCCCACAACTCGGCCCTCGTCCGCCGCTCTTGCCCCCATTCCCTATCCCCTATAACCTAACCCCTGTACCCTGTAACCTCCACGGAGCGCATACGGCTTGAGCAGGCGGCTTCGGCCCACCATTGAGCCACTCATACTGATTGCCCTGGTTCTGGCCGGGCTCTACCTCCGCCTGCAGAAGGTGAACTGGGACCACGGGCACCTGGCGCACCCCGACGAGCGGCACGTGCTCATGGTCACCGATACCGTCGAGTGGCCAGAGAGCCTGGCCCAGGCTCTGGACGTGCGCTCCAGCCCCCTCAACCCTTTCTCCCGCCCTGGTGAGGGCGGCGTTCGCCGGCCCGAGACGTTCGCCTACGGGCACTTCCCGGTCTACCTGCTCAAAGGGACGGCGGCGGGGCTTCGGGCACTGGCAAGGCCGGCTGAGGCCCTGTTAGGGCGTGACTCCGAGGTGGTGCGGACGCTATCCCGTATGACGGGTCTGTGGGAGATGGCGCCGCTGGGTCGGGTTCTCAGCGCCCTGTTCGACGTCGGCACCATCGTTGTCACCTTTGCCCTGGCCAGGCGGCTCTTCGGGCAGCGCTCCGGCCTGCTGGCAGCGGGCTTACTCAGCTTCACCGTCCTGCACGTCCAGCTCTCCCACTTCTACGCTGTAGACACCATCTTGGGCTTCTTCGTTACCCTCACTCTGTACTGGCTGGTGCGTGTGGCGCAGGGCGACGGGGAGGGAGCGGCGACGTGGGCCGGTGCCAGCTTGGCGCTGGCAGTGGCCTCCAAGTCCAGTGCGGCGGCGCTGGGCTTGGCCTGGATCCTGGCCTTCGTCCTGTGGGAGGGTAGCGGAGGCCATGGCAGGAGGCTCAGGCTGGCCGGGCTGAGCGCGGTGGTGGGAGCGGCCGTGTTTCTCCTGGTCAGCCCGTACGCGGTGCTTGACTTGCCGATGTTCCTGGAGAGCTTCGCCAAGGAAAGCCGGATGGTGCGGGGCATCTACGACTTCCCTTACACCCGCCAGTACCGCAAGACACCGGCCTTCCTCTATACCGTGCTGCAGCAGTTGCGCTGGGGCATGGGCTGGCTCCCCGGCCTTCTGGCCTTCGCCGGACTGGGCTGGGGCGTCTACCGGGCAGTGAGGGGGCGTGTCGCCGCCGGCGTGGTCATACTGGTGGCCTGGGCGGTGCCCTACTTCCTCATCACCGGCAGCTTCATGGTGAAGTTCATGCGTTACATGGCGCCGCTCACCCCGGCGCTGTACGTATTGGGGGCCGGCCTGGTGGCCACCCTGGCCGGGCGCCGCCGCTGGCTGGCCTGGAGCCTTGCGGGCCTGGCCCTGGCCTACGCCGTGCTCTGGTCGCTGGCCTTCACCTCTATCTACCGCCGACCCTTCACCCGGCACCAAGCTTCGGAGTGGATCTACCGCAACGTGCCGCCTGGGAGCGTCATCACCAAGGAAGAGTGGGACGACCTCATCCCCTATGGCATGACGGTGGACGGGAAGCCTCTCTGGGCCGAGGGGCAGTACGAGGTGCTCTCTTTTCCCCTGCAGGAGCCGGACGACGCGGCCAAGGTGGACATGCTGGTGGATCGGCTCCTGCGCGCCGATTACATCGTGGTGAGCAGCAACCGCTTCTACGGCTGGTTGCCCCGGCTGCGCGACCGGTTCCCCATCTCCAACCGCTACTACGAGCTCCTCTTCGAGGGCCGGCTCGGGTTCGGGCTGATCCGCGAGTTCACCTCCTACCCTTCGCTCGGGCCTTTCACCTTCGTTGACGACCGGGCAGACGAGAGCTTCACCGTCTACGACCACCCCAAGGTGATGGTCTTCGGCCGCACGGCTACTCTGACGGAAGGCGAGCTGCGGAGCCTGTTCCAGCCCTATCTGACCCAGGCGGCCTCGGAGAGGCGGGACGAGGCGCTCTTGCTCCCCGTTCCCGTGGATCGGTACCCCTCAGTGGCCGACTTCGGCTGGAACGCCTGGGCCGACGACGGGCTGGCGGCGGCAGCCTGGTGGTGGCTGGTGGCCTCGGCGGTGGGACTGGCGGCCTGGCCCTTGACCCATCGGCTGCTGGGGAGGCTATGGGCCGGGGGATGGCCTCTGGCTCGGGTGGTGGGACTGGCCCTGACGGCCTATCCCGTCTGGCTGGGCGCGAGCCTGGGAGTGACGTCCAACACTGTGGGGGCCTCGTTACTCTCCCTGGGCTGCCTGACCCTGATAGGGCTGGTG